>NZ_JBSGZP010000036.1:0-21232 GCF_053611065.1 Streptomyces sp. NPDC054840 | reverse complement strand
GCGCAAGCGCAGGCATTGAATTCCGCAAGCGGAATTCAGAAGTACCTATCCGCGCAAGCGGATAGGTGGAGCCCCGCAAGCGGGACTCCGGCCCGGTCCGCTGCGCTCCCCGGGACGGGGCGTCCGCTGACGCTCCCGCCCTGCGGCTCCGCCGCGCTGGCAAAGGTGGATGGTGGCTGATGCATCGTGCTCTCACCTGTGTAGTATCCGGGATTTTCCACCACCACCTCCCGGAAGGCCGGCTGACGGACCATCGACTGGGCTACCCCTCAGCCGTCCCCGGCCAACTGCGGTTCCCCTGCACGCAGAAAATCCCGGACCGCCACGGGCCACGCAGCGTCCCGGCATCCCTCACGCGTGATGCAGCATGTACTGACTGCGAATCCACCGGACATCACTCGGCTCCAGCACGCTGGCCTCCGAGTCAAACACATGCCCGCGCATGAAGCGTGTGCATCACAACCGATGGCCTGTGTAAGACCCAGAACTTCCCGCCACCACTAGGCCGCGCACAAGACGACACCTGGCGACGACAACATTCTGTTTTCCTCGCCACCTGCAGAATGCGCATGTGGATTTCAACTTTGTATTCGGTCAGGGTGTTTCGTTTGTTATTCGGTGCAGGGTGGCTTGCGGCAGATCGCGCCTCAACTGTCACCTGAGCTACGGCCGCTGCCGAATATACGAATCAGACTGAGAATGTCGGTGTGATTCGTCTTCCACAGGGTGTCTTCTAGTGGCTTCAGTCGCGGCCGGGACCGCATGGATCCAATAGCATGGGCAAGCTTGACAATGTCTCCCGGCTCGCATGTGTCCTTGATGGCCTTAACCAGATGCGGAAAACTTGACGCTGCCCTCTCAGACCCTGCCGCCATCAGGGTTAGGTCTGCGCATTCACCGATGCCTCGTACTCTGAGCTGGTTGATTAGCTCAGCAAGTGCTGGCCCATCGCGCCATTTGCCCGCACCCCTGAGAATTCCTGCTAGTGCCTCCGTCTCTTTCTTCTCCTTGAAGTCAAGAATGATTTCGACCGTCGAGAAGGTGTTCCGGACGACGCCAACCCTCTCAGTGACAACGTAGGCCGAGAGATTTTGACCGTCTCTGCGGAACGCCTCGATAATAGTGAGCAAGTCTCGCACTGTGCGATTCTTGGCAATCGAATCGAGGAGAATGCGATCGTCACCGAAATGCCCGTCGGTGCGAAGGAACTCTACGACTGGAATGATCTTTTGCGGGTCTCCGCGGCTGCCCAGATCCTGCATAAGCTGCACGGCGTGAAGACTTTTCCCTTGTTCCCGCAGCTCATTTACGAGAATTTCCCATGTTCGAGGGTGCAGGTTGTCCAGCAGCCCTTCGATGAGACCGGAGACGGTTTCCTCTGATACAAGGTCCGAGATTCGCTGCGCGGTGGATCGGACTGAAATGTCGGACGCCCGTTCTACAGGCGGGACGGCCGGGGCTTTTGCAAGCCAGCTGAGCAGCTGGTCCTGAGAAAGGGGATGGACGGCTTCTGGCCGCGGGTTGCTGTTCTGTCGATCTCGCTTACTTTTCTCGGCGGCGTTCCAGATGCTGCGTGCCTCGCTCCGTCTGGACATGGCGACTTCGGCGCTTTCGGAGCAGATGTCGATCACGGCTTCTACGAAATCCCACCTCAGTGCTATGCCACTGAGCCACTCGGAGATAGTCGAAGTAGACGGCACTTTATCGAGGTCGTGAAAGTGTTCGGAAGTCAGCTGGCTCTGCAGGCCGCTGATCCTGACACCGGAGACATCGAGCCACCCCCGCAGCAAGATCGCTAAGTTGTTGAGCTCGGCCTGGGTGCCGCGAGTCGGCCCCCAGCGCCTGCCGGTCTTCCGAGGTTGATCCATGCGCCCCATCCCCACCCGCGCCCTCGGACGACTGGGCAGGGGCTCCGTCGAGTCGTTCTCCGGAGTTGTCCGGATGCCGTTTGCTGCAGGTCATTCCAGCACAGCAGGGTCGTACCAGCAGCCCTTTCTCCTGAAAGAGCTTGCTCAGGGAGGGCCTGCCGGGCTCGGCATCGCAACCATCCGGCAGGCCCTCAGCACCCCCGCGAGGAGGCACCATGAACCACCCTAAGGGCTCTCCCGGCCGCTGCCGAGAGGCTCTGATCGCCTATCTGGCTGCTCTGGCCACCGGCATCATCCTTGTCATCCTGGGCGTCAGCCCCACGGCCGTCATCACCGTTGCCCTCGGTGTAAGCGTGCTGTTCGAGAAGTTCAGCGCATCGCAGCGCGAGGGCAGCCGGCCTAGCGCGCTGAACCAGACGTCTGCGACTGGCCCCAGGCCGGCTGAGGAGCCTGCCGAGATCGACGAATCTACAGAAGACGGAGATTCCGGGGTTTCAGAGCGAAGCTGACGCGGCGTTTCCGTTTGGATAGACCGAGAGAGGGGAGTGGGCGCCGCACAGCTGTGCATCGGCGTCCCTCCCCGCTACAGGTCATCAACTCAATTCTCTCTTCTGGAGGTCTTGGCAAGGAAATCTTGAAGCCACTTCCACTGCTGCTGCGGGCTCGGGCCCTCTGGACTCGAAGTAATTGGCGGGGGCGGTGGCTTGTAGGAAGCGAGTGCCCTCTTCATCAGCTTGTCAGTCTCCAGTGGGTCGGTCCATGGGTCGTTGGCTTCGTCGCGTTCTACCCATCTCTGCACCGCTGCTGTGAAAACATCACGCTTATCCATAGGGTTCTCCCTTCTTTGTGGGATTACTTTTTTGCAGTCTGCAGTGGTTGGATGATTAAGGGTTGCGCTGTTGGACTGGCGGCTGGACACCGGGGATCGTCAGGTCTTCGAACCGGATAGGCGGCTGCGAGGAAGGTTCGCGGGGCAGGTTAAGCAGCTGGAGCTGGTGGACATGCTGTACGTCTGAGGTCTCCTGCGGGGGCGGGATGTTCGAAAGAGGAGTACAAGGGGGCGGAGTACCAGTGCAGCGGGAGCTGCGCGGGGCAGGAATGCAGGCGCATACGCACGGCAGGGGGGCATGGTGGCTGGAGAGGGTACTGGTCCGGGCGGGCAGTGGGAAGTGATGCAGCCGGTTAATCCGGCGGCGGGCGAGCTGTCCGAGTACTTGCGTGCTCGGGTGGACAGTGCTGGCAAGGATTTACTCGTCCTGTCGGGTGAAATCGGGTACTCCGCCAGCAACATTGCTTTCTACTTGAGTGGTCAGATACCTCCTCCGGGGTTCGTGAGGGCGCTGATCGGAGCGACTGTTTCTGCGGAGTTGCGTCAGGTCCGGGAGATCGAAGCCTTTATTGTGCTCGGCAGGGCGATGCGTCCGTCCCCGGCGTCGGCGGGCTTGGCTCCTTCCCCGGAAGCCGATGCAGATGTAGAAGCTGAGATGGCCGACGGCGCCAAGGTCTGGGCGCTGGGGGCTGCGACGTATGACCGCATGGCCCTGGTTATGGGTCAGCAGGCGGACATCCGTCAGTCAGCTGACTATCTGAGGCAACTGGTCTGGGCCTTGGACAGCATGATTCATCACTGTACGGGTCAGATTGACGTTCTTATGGACGAACGCGATCAGGTCGCTAGCGGTGGGGAGCGGCGGGGCGTCCAGCGGCGGCTTGCTACGGCGCGGGCGAATCTGGGCCGGTGGGTGAACGAGCTCGTCCACGCCCAGGAGCGCTTGCAGCAGGCTTCGGCCCTGTCGGCTGCCTTGGAAGATCAGGTCTACGGGCTTGCTGATGAGCTCACCCGCCTGCCGGGGGAGGAGTCCGACCTGGGCAGTCGCCTACGCGATCTTGCCTTGGTGTGTGGGGGAGGCGGAGCGGCCGGAGGTTTTCAGCTTGGCGGCACCGGGGATCTGGTGGAGCGGGTGCGGGTTGCGGTGGATGAGACCATCAGCCGCATCGCTGTTGAGTGCGGCGATACGGTTCGCCCCTTCGTCTCGGGCACGGCCGGCTCAGCCGTACAGCTGCTTACTGCGGCGGAGGCTGCCTTGCGGGCGGGAGACTTTCCGGAAGCGGCCCATCTGTATCGGTTGCTGGCCGCCAAATCGGCCAGCTATCTGGGGCCAGAGCATGAGGAATCGCTGTGCGCCCAGGACATGGTTGCCGAGTGCACCTGGGCGGCGGGCGATCCAGCCGCGGCACGCGACCTGACGGCGGGTCTCGTCCTGGTACGTGGGCGTGTTCTGGGGGTTGAGCATCCAGCGACCCTCTTCAGCCGCCACCGGCATGCCTGTTACACGGGTGAAGCTGGCGATGCTGCCGGGGCGCGTGATCTCTTCTCCGCCCTGGTTGCTCATCGGAAGCGGCTTCTGGGGTCGAAACATTCCAGCACTCTCATGACCCGCCAGCAGCATGCTCACTACGTCGGTGTGGCCGGGGACCTTGCGTCCGCGCGTGAGCTGTTTGCCGAACTCGTGGCCGACTGCCAGGGGATGCTGGGCGCTGACCATCTGCTCACCCTCACTAGCCGCCTGCAGCATGCTCACTACACCGGCACGGTCGGGGACCTTGCGTCCGCGCGTGAGCTGTATGCCGAACTCGTGGCCGACTGTCAGCGGGTCCTGGGCCCTGACCACCCGCACACCCTTGCTGGCCGCCATCAGCACGCCCACTACACCAGTGCGGCCGGCGACCCTGGCACCGCGCGCGATCTCATGGGGGACGTCATGCTCGATCGCGAACGCGTCCTGGGGCCTGACCATCCGCACACCCTCACCAGCCGGCACCAGCACGCGTATGACACGGGTGTAGCCGCTGATGTGGTCGACGCGCTGGAACTCATGGGCGCCGTCGTTCTCGATCGCGAACGCGTCCTGGGACGCGAACATCCCCAGACCCTCTCCAGCCGGCATCAGCACGCCCATTACGCCGGTGAAGCCGGATATCCCGGTACCGCACGTGACCTGTACTCCTACCTGGTCGATCTCCGGACCGGGGTCCTGGGGCCCGACCATCCCGACACCCTCACCAGCCGGCACCAGCACGCCCACTACACGGGGGCCGCGGGGGACCCTGCCGCCGCGAGCGAGCTCTATCGTGTCCTCGTCACTGATCGCGAACGCGTCCTGGGGGCCGGGCACCCGCACACCTTCCTCAGCCGCCACCAGCACGCCTACTACATCAGCGCTGCTGGCGACCCTGACACTGCGCGCGGCCTTACAGCCTCTCTCATCACTGATGAATGCCGTGTCCTGGGGCCGGATCATCCCGAGACGCTCCGCAGCCGCCACCAGCATGCCGACTGCACCGGCGCGGCCGGGGAGCCCGGGACCGCCCGTGATCTGTACGCCGACCTCGTGGAGGACTGCGAACGTGTTCTGGGGGGCACCCATCCGATCACCCTCGTCTGCTGGTACCAGGGGGCCTTCTACACCGCTGAAGCCGGAGACCTGGAGACCGCTCGCGATCTCTACCTCCACCTCATCACCCGCTGCGAACGCGCGTGGGGGCCCGACCACACTGATGTGCTTATCAGCCGTCAGGAACATGCTGAATGCACCGGTGCAGCAGGTGACCCCGGCGCTGCCCGTGATCTGTACTGGGTCCTCGTCGCTGACTGCGAGCGAGTCCTGGGCCGCAATCCTGCCCAGGTCCGCGCCAACCGGCGGCAGCATGCTTACTACACCGGTGAGGCCGGCGACCACGAAGCCGCACGCGACCTCATGGCAGTCCTCGTCGTGGACGAGAGCCGTCTCGTGGGAGCCGACCACCCTGACACTCTCCTCAGCCGTAGGCAGCATGCACAGCACACGGCCGCCGCAGGCGACCTTGAAAGCGCACTCCGCCTCTGCTCCGACCTCGTCACGGACTGCGTACGCGTTCTGGGGCCTGATCATCCCCAGACCATCGCCAGCCGCCGCGCACTGCTCGCCGTCTCCACCGCATACAGAGGCGATCCGCAGAACGGCTCGGTCTGAATCCAAGCTCGGGCAGACGGCCTCGTCCCAAGCGCCGAGTCCTCGGAGCCGGTCATGTCACCGGCGCCTTCGGCTGATGCAGCTCTGTGCGCCGACGGAGGTTCTGATACTCACTGAACAGGTGAGGGCGCAGGTGCTGAACGGAGCCACTTCCGAAAACGAGACGTACCGGGCAAGGCGCACAGCCTACGAGACCGCTGCCCGAGCCCTCCGTGAAGCAATGCGTCGCGACCTGGACGTCGTCCCCGACCAGACCTAACGAGCTCGTGCATGGTTGGCGGTGATGCGTCGGGGCGGCTTGGTCCCTGATCATGTTCGTGTGGTGGGGAACAGGACTCGTGCAGAGATCATCAGCGACCGGAGGATCACAGGGCTCTCGGCCGACGTGATCGCCGAACTCGTTGCCGAGGCAGGCCCGTTATGGCACGAACGACATCAGGCGAGACTGGAGTCCAGGCCACGCCAGCGGGCCGTCGGCGCCGGTGCAAAGCACCGGCTGGTCTTCATCGACCGGCTCCTGGCCACGCTCGTCCACCTTCGCCACGGTGCCACTCACGACGTGCTGGCCTGCTGATTCGGCGTCGACCGCTCCACGATCACCCGTGCCATCGGAGAGGTGCGTCCGCTGCTGGCAACCCGCGGCTGCACCATCGCGCCCGGCATCCGACTCCGCACCCTCGCCGAGGTCATCGACCACCTGGGAGCCAGCGGACAGACCGGGATCATCGACGGCACCGAGATCCGGGTCCGCCGGCCCGCCATCGGCCGCAAGGACCAGGAGAAGTTCATCTCCGGCAAGAACAAGCAGAACGCGGTCAAGGCCATGGTCCTCACCGACACCGACGGCAGGCTCCTGTTCTGCAGCCCAGCCCAGCCCGCAAGCTGCGCCGACATCACCCACGCGCGGCAGTTAGGCCTGGTCAAGCACCTGACTGACAGCCCCGTGGCCGTGGAGATCCTCGCTGACGCCGGCTACCAGGGCCTGGGAGCCCAGGCCGGCGGCCGCACCGTGACGCCACCGCACCGCAAGTTCAAGAGGAACCCGCCGGAGTGGTACGAGGAGACTACGAGCGCCAACGCAAGGCGCACTCCTCGCGCCGGATCCGGGTCGAGCACGGCATCGCACACCTCAAGAACTGGCGAGCCCTCGCCCGCCACCACGGCCGCCGCGAGCACATGAGCGACACGATCCAAGCGGTCGCCAGCCTGCTCTCACACCAGCAGACCGCCACCCTCAGCGGCCATCAGCGACAGTGACCACCTGGCCGGCCCGCACCTTCCGACGCATCACCGCCAACCATGCACGAGCTCGTTAGCAGCCGCGGCCTGCGCTGGTCTGATGTGACTGCCCTGGGGCCGACCCACACGGGGTATGGCAAGGTCCGTGTTCTCGGCCCCAGGCGGCCGGGGCTGGCAAGGAAGGATGGTGCTGCGGCTGAAGTTCACGTGCAGCCGTACAAAGCCCTTCCCCGGCTCATTCCCAGCCCTACTCTGCCGAGCTTTCCTTTGAGTGAGGAGCCCGAGGACAGCCAACCGAATGTCGGACGATTTCAGTTACTAAGCTCAAAATCGTGTCGCTTGGGCCACTCTGGCAGCCAATCAGTTTCTATCTCGCCACGAAAAACACCCAGGAGCCATTCCTCGACACCAATTTCCGTTTCGTGCCAATCACCCCAGTTCCGCCGGAAGGCCGCGACCGTCCAATTCCCCGCGCTACCGTCCGGAACAAGAAAGAGACGATCACCTTCGATGGTGTGCCCCCAGAGCAGCATCCCACCAGGCCGCGGGAGGACTGGATTTACGATGTGACGGGAGCCGCCACCTTCAACATAATCGCTCATCCAGACCCCCTTCTCCTTAAGGGTTCGGGGCCCATAAATGAACATGAAGTCATCGATCAGAGCGTCTCCATAGGAACATGCGACCCTATGGATCTCAGGAGGCAACCGTACCGCCCAGTCTTCCTCCACCTTTGCGAGGCTTCTCTCCTCGCGCCATGGCGATGGCCCCAGGATCTCAACCAGTTGAGCAAAAGAGTCGCCCATAGAAATCTCCTCACCAGCACTTATAAGTGGCCGCAGCAGTGTTATCGAATTCGCATCGAACATCTTTCGTGCCGAAGGACGTGAATTTTATCTTCGTAGGAATCGGGGAGCTCGCGTCACCGTAGACAGGCCGCACATCCACAAACTGATGCCCCCCGTCCTTAATCGATTTCACAACCACATCTTCCGCATGGTCGTACATTGCCTGATTTGCCGCTTGATACATAGGAACGAAGTTCCGCGTGTCCTTATTCGATCCACCCATCGCGAATCCTATTAGATGCCCACGCGCGCGATCATCCGATGGGAGGTCTTTGAGACCGAGCAAGGGGAACTTCAGAGCTGGCCGAGGCGGAGGAGTGTAGTCGAGCTGAGTGAGTGCGGCGTAAGCACCCGTCGCCACGCATGCGCCAGCGTGGCGCATCCTGGGAAGGTAGACCTTGTTCCCGTCCCAACCAGCCCCGGTGTCACAGGCATCATCGTCATCTCCTGCGCCCGGGTTGCTGCCTGGCACCGCGCTGTAACCCGCAATAGGATCCGGCGCCTGGTCGGGGGTGAGGGCGGCACCGTTCGCGATCTGAGCCAACAGACTGTTCGCGTCAAGGACTGTGTCCCAGCCCTTGCTGGGGTCCCAGCTTCCGTTCTTCGGATCCCAGTTGATTCGGACGATGAGTTCGCTGGCCGGTTCATTGGGGTTCTGCGGCGGGGGCGGAGGCGGAGGCGGCCCGACCGGAGTGGACAGCGTGCAGTACCGCCGGCATGGAGGTGCGCTTGACCCACCGCCTGACCCGCCGCGTGACCTGCCACGTGACCCGCCGTCTGCCCGGGTGTTCTGCTGCGGGTAAACACGGCTTCCGCCGGTGGGGAACGAGCCCACGCCACACAACCAGTGGTTGCACCCACTTCCGAAGATGCTGGACCCAAAGCGACGCGGTTCGGGAGCGTACGCCGGCGTCGGGGCCATAACCTCCCCGAAGACACGGACGGAGATGCCGATCGGGTTCGCCCTGACTCCCCACGAAAGTGCTGTGAAGGCCGTATTCCAATAGCTCCCGGCTGGGGGTTGCGTGCGCTCGGGGGCCAGGTAAATCCGCGTGTCGGTCGTGGTGTCGTGCCCGGTCGGGTCGGTGGCGTTGAGGGGGCTCGCGTTGGCGTAGGTGTAGCGGTTGGCCTGGACGGACGGGTTGGGGTCGAGTTGCCAGGTGTCGCGGCTGGTGAAGCTGCCGATGCCGGGCTGGTACCAGCGAGCGGCCATATTGACTTCGCCGGTCGCTGAGTCGGTCCAGCCGGACTGGAAGCCGACGTTGGGGTTGCTTCCCTGGCTGGCGGTGGCCTTCCCGAAGGGGTCGAAGGCGCGGGAGCCAGCGACGGCGGTTCCGTCGGGCACCAGGCTGGCGACCAGGTCGGTGTGCTGGTCGGTCACGGCGAGGCGTGCTGTTGCGGTCTGCCCGGTGACTCCGGTGGACAGGACGGTCCCGTGGGGCAGGCGGGTGTAGGTGTTGGCGCCGTCGGTGACCAGGTTGTTGGAACCCCCGTCGTAGGTGAAGGCGGTGCCGTTGTGCGTCATGACGCGGTCGAGGCTGTCGTAGGTGAAGGTG
Source organism: Streptomyces sp. NPDC054840 (assembly GCF_053611065.1). Lineage (NCBI taxonomy): Bacteria > Bacillati > Actinomycetota > Actinomycetes > Kitasatosporales > Streptomycetaceae > Streptomyces > Streptomyces sp. NPDC054840. The sequence goes on along the minus strand of NZ_JBSGZP010000036.1, from coordinate 11,708 downwards.
CTGGTGCCGTTGGTGATGGTGCGTTCCAAGGCGTCGGTCTGGATGGTGCGGGTGGCGCCTGCGGTTTCCGTGATGGTTTTCTCTGTGCCGCGGGCGCTGTAGGCGTAGGTTTCGGTGCCCCAGGTCTCCAGGCGGTTGCGGGAGTCGTAGGTGCCGGTGGTGTTGCCCCGCTTGGTGAGGTTGCCGGCGTTGTCCCACTCGTATGGGGTGCTGGAGGTGCCGTCGTTCCATGAGGTCATGCGGCCGGCGAGGTCGTACGTGTAGGTGTTGGGGGCCGCGCCGGTGGTGCCGGTGGTGGTCTTCTTCACCAGTTGGTCGGCGAGGTCGTAGTCGTAGGCCTGGCCTTGGACGTCGCCGCCTGCGGTCCGGGTGACGGTGTCCTTGGTGAGGCGGCCCAGGCTGTCGTAGGTGTAGGTGCGCTTAGCGGTGGGCGTGTAGGTGCCGCCCGTGCCGGGGCGTGCGTACTGCTCGAGTGTGGGGCGGCCGGCTGCGTCGAAGTCGGTCTGTATCTGGGTGCCGGTGAGCGGGTCGAGGGCAGTGTCGAGTCGGCCGTTCACGTCGTAGGTGAATGCCGTGGTGCCGGACGCGTCCTTGCGGGACGTCATGCTGCCGTCGGCGTCATAGGTGTAGGCGGACTTGCCCGAAGGGCCATCGGTAGTGAGGAGCTGTCCGCGGTCGTTGTATGTGTAGGAGTTGTCGGCCAGGACGCCGTCTCCGCCGGAGCCTGTCATGCGGCCTGCGAGGTCGTAGGAGAGCGTGCGGGGGCGGGTGGCCGCTGCGGTACCGGTGCCGGTTTCGTTGGTGAGGCGACCGAGGGCGTCGTAGGTGCGCTGGCGCTTGACGTTGCCGGGCAGGAGTTCGCTGATCGGCTGGCCTGCGGCGTCGTAGGTGGTGGTCCAGGTGCGGACGTCTGGGTTCCAGTGCTGGGTGGTGGGCGGTTCGATCGTCGATTCCGGCAGGCCCCACGGCGTGAAGGTGTAGGAGGTGGCCTTGCCGCGGCCGTCGGTCAGGCGGGTCTGGTTGCCCGCCGAGTCGTAGCCGAAGGAGGTCGTGATCGAGTCGGTACCGGTGATGGGCTCGGTCTGCTTGGTCTTGCGGCCGAGTGCGTCGTAGGTGTAGGTGCGGCGGGAGCCGGTGGCGGAGGTGGATGCCGTCAGGTTGCCGTCGGCGTCGTATTCGGAGGAGACCGTGCGCAGGGCGGTGTTTCCGGTACCGAAGTCAGTGGCCGTGAGGGGTGCGCCCAGGACGTCGTACGTAGTGGTGGTCTTGCGGGCGGTGGCGTCCTTGGTCTCGATGGTGCGGCCGAGGCCGTCATAGACGAACCGGGTGATGCCGCCCTGGGGGTCGGTCACCGTCAGGACTTCGCCGGCCGTGCTGTGCGTGGCTGTGGTTTTGCGGCCGGCAGGCGTGGTGGATGCCGTCTGGTTGCTCGCGTCGTCCCAGGTGTATCGGGACACCAGATTCTGGGGGGTGGGCTTTCGTTCGACGGTGGTCGCGGTGAGCTGGCGGCCGAGTTGGTCGTGGGTCGCTTCGGTGCGGGCGCCGGTGGGGTCGGTCGCGGAAAGGGGCAGGCCGGTGGGTGTCCACGTGTAGGTGCTGACGCCGCCGCCGGAGAGGGACGTGCTGGTGCCGTTGAAGGTGGCGGCTCCCGGGGCCTGGAGACCCGTCGCTGCGGTTGCGGGGTCGGTCTTGCGAATCAGGTTGCCCAGCTGGTCGTAGTCGAAGAGTGTGGCCCGTCCGAGGGGGTCGGTCTGCGACGTGGGGCGGCCGAGCGGGTCGTAGGCGGTGCGTGCCACGGCGGTGATCTTCGTGCCGCCCGGCGGGGTGTAGTCGGGGAGCGTGACCGCGGTGGGGCGGCCCAGCTTGTCGGTCTCGACTCGGGTCACCATGCCGCGTGCGTCACGTGTCTCGGTGGTCTCGGCGAAGGTGTTGTAGCCGGTGAGGGTTTTGGGTGTGACAGGGGTGGCCGTGCCGCCGTTCTCCTCGGCCTGGACCTGTGGCGCGGTCTGCTCGACCAGCCGTCCGAGTGTGTCGTAGCGGTTGGTGGTGGTGTTGCCCCGGGGGCTGACTTCGGTGAGCGGAAGTCCGCGTTGGTCGAAGGTGGCCGAGCTGGTTCGGGTGCCGGTGCCGTCGGTGATGGTGGACTTCTTGGGGTTGCCGCCTGCGTCGTACTCGGTGGTGGCGGTCAGCTTCTTGCCGGAGCCGTCGATGGACTGCGTCGACTCGGTGATCCTGTCATCGCCGTCGTAGGCCATGGTCGTCACACGGTTGAGGCCGTTGGGGTCGATCACCGTGCGCGTGGTGCGGCCGGTAGCGTCGACGGTGCTGGTCACCGTGGTGCGGCCGCCGCCGGTGGTCTGCTGGGTGAGGTGGCCCGCGCCGTCGTATTCGTTGGCTTCCAGGACGATGTCGTGCTTGCTGCCGTCGGACTGGCTGACGTCCTTGGCCGTGACCTTGGCCTTGAGGCCGTCGTCGAAGTAGGTGAACGCGGTGGTGGCGCCCATGGCATCGGTCGTGGAAGCCAGGCGGCCTGCAGGGTCGTAGGAGTAGGAGGCCGTGACCAGGTCACGCGTCTGGCCGGAAGGATCGCCCGTCCAGTCCTTGAGGACTGTCTCGGCGACCTGGCCGCGCGGGGTGTAGGTGTAGGTGGTGACGTTGCCCGTGGGGTCCGTCTCGCGGTTGATCCGACCCAGTGCGTCGTGCCCGTAGGTGGCCTCATTGCCGGCTGCGTCGACGCGGCTGTCGTTGAGGCCACGCGTGTTGTACCGGTAGGTGTTGGTGCGCTTCGGGTCTCCGCCGGTGGTGTCCTCGGTCGACTCCGTCAGGAGGTTGCCGTCGTCGTCGTATGTGCGTGAGGTGCGGGCGGTGTGGGTGACGCCGGTGATCTCGTTCTTCACTCCGGGCCCGGTCCCGGAGGTGATCCTGGACATGGCGTTGTACGTGAATCCGGTCGTCACGCCCTCGGGCTGTGTCGCCGAAATTTGAGTCTCGGTCGCCGTTCGGCCGATGCCGTCGTAGGTGTACTTGATGACCAGGCCGGAGGCCGCCGTCGACTGTGCTGTGTCCCCGCTCGCGTAGTAGCTGTAGGAGACGGTGGCTCCGCCAGGCGTCTTACGGGTGGCGACCAGGCCTGCGGGAGTGTTTCCGCCACCGACGGCAGGCTCGTTGCCGGTGGTGTAGGTGCTCTTCAACGTACGGCCGTCGGCGAGTGTGACGGCGTCCGTCAGACCGAGTGACGTGTAGGAGGTGGTCGTCCTGTAACGGTCGTCGGTTGCGCCCGTCGAGCGTGCATCGCGGACGGCGGTCCGCTTGCCGTTCTTCGGGTCCAGGGGGTCGGCAGCGTTGTAGTAGTACTCGGCGAACGAGGTCCAGCAGGAATCCGCATCCCGGCAGTTGGTCGTCGAGACGGTGTTGCCGCGCTCGTCGTGGCCGGTGACGGTCGCATGGCCGTTGGGGTCGGTGACGGTGTGGAGGAAGCCGCCCGTGTCGTAGGCGTAGGTCGTCACGCCGCCCTCCGCGTCGGTCGATGCGGTACGGCGCTGGCCGCGGACAGCGTCATAGGTGCTGGTGGTCTTGGCACCCATGGGGTTGGTGACGGTGACGGTCGACGAGAGGGAGGAGCCCGAGGCGAGGGTGCGGGCGTTGTAGTGCTTCGCGATCTGCTCGCCCGTCAGGGGGCGGGGGTAGACGGCGACCTCGTCGAGCTGACCGGTGAAGTAGGTGATGCCGTCACCTGGGGAGGCGGGCCAGGCCTTGGTATAGCCGGCGCCGATGTAGGTGTGCTTGTTGGTTTCGTGGTCGACGGGAACGTTGTTGGCCTGGGCGACCTGGGCGCCGTCGAGATACAGCGTCTGGGTGGAGCCCTGGGCGGTGAGGGCTGCGTGGTGCCACTGGTTGTCCGTCACCGTGCCCGGTGAGGTGTTGGTGGGCGTGGTGCCCGGGGTGAAGTACTGACCGTGGAGCTTGTTGTCGGCGCCTACGTAGAGCACGGGTGCCCAGTTGGCCGATGCCTCAGGGAGCGGCTGGGTCTGGTTGCTGAGGAGGACGCCGGGCTTGCTGGTCTTGAACCAGAGCTCGACCGAGAGGTCGGTGTCGGGGATGATCCCGGCGCCGGGGAGCTGTGCGTAGCCGTCGCCGGTGAATTCGGCTGCGGTGCGGTCGCCGCTTCCGAAGGTGCCGGGTGTGGCGAGTTTTGCCTTGGTGTAGGTGCCGTTGCCGCCGGTTGCGGTGATCTTGTTGGTGACGCGGGTTCCGGTGGTCTCGTCGAGCTGCCAGTAGCTGGTGGGGGCGTCTGCCATGACGGCGCCCTGGTACTGGTCGCCGCTGCCGGTGACGAGGCGGGTGCGGGCCTTGTAGTGGTCGGCGACGGTGGCGGCGCTGAGTTCCTTGTTGTAGAACGCGGCCTCGTCGAGCTGGCCGGAGAAGTAGCGCGTGCCTTCCGGTCGTCCGTCCCAGGCCCAGTGGGAGTAGCCGGCGCCGAGGTAGGCCTGTACGACGGTCTCGGGCTTGACGGCGCCGGCCTGGAAGCCGACCTTCGCGCCGTCCAGGTACATCGTCTGGCCTGCGGCGCCGCCGGTGAGTGCGACGTGGTGCCATTGGTTGTCGGTCACCGGTTGGGTGCTGGTGATCGAGGTGCCCTTGGTGCCGCGCCACAGTTCGCCGCGGAGTTTGCCGTCGGCGTCGATGAGGAGGCTGGGGTTCCATTGGGTGGGGGTGGTACCGAGGTCGGCGTTCTGGAGTCCGACGAGGACGCCGTTGGGCTTGTCGGTGCGGAACCACATCTCGACGGCGAGGGTGGTTGCGCCGCCGATGGTTTCGGCGGGGACGTCGACGGCGCCCTTGGTGCCGTCAAGGGTGATCGAGCCGTCGTCTCCGTCGAGAAAGGCGCCGACCGAGCCGAGGGTGACACCCTCGTGGTACGAGCCGTTTCCACCGCTGGATATCTCGTCGGCGGCGGCCGCTCCGCTGGTGTCGCCCAGGCGCCAGTAGTTGACCGGGCTCGTCCCCTGCACGGCGGACGCGTAGGCCTGGGAGCCTGCGGAGTAGCGGGGTGCGGAGATCTGCCAGGTGCCGCCGGACTGGTCGGTGACCTGGGTGGCTCTCTCGGTGTCGCTGTCGTAGGCGATCTGGGCGGCGGTCCGACCTGAGGGCAGTGTGGACTTGGTCAGCTTGGACGTGCCGGTGCGTGCGTCGTAGTGGGCGCGGACCGTGCCGGCGTCCAGGGCGCGGTGGTAGACGGCGACGTCGTCCATGGCGCCGTTGAAGTAGCGGACCTCCTGGGCGGGGTTGCCGTCCCAGGCCACGCTGGAGAAGCCGGCGCCCAGGTAGGTGAACGTCTTGGCGCTGTGGTCCACGGTCCCGGTGCGCGAGCCGACGCTCTGACCGTCGAGGTAGAGGGTTTCGCCGGTTCCGTTGCTGGTGAGGACCGCGTGGTGCCATGTTCCGTCCGTGACCACGGCGGTCGAGGTCATCGGGGCTTTCCATTCGCCGGCGAGCTCGAAGCCGCCGCGAAGCTTGCCGGACGTATCGATGACGAGGGCCGGGTTCCACATGTACGGCTTGCCGTCGGTGATCCGCTTGTCCTGGAATCCGAGGAGGACGCCGGGGTTGGTGGTCTTGAACCAAAGTTCGGCGGTCAGGATCTTGGAGGAGGAGAGCGTGGCTTCGGGGAGTTCCACGTAGGAGGTGGTGCCGTTGAACGTGGTCGCCTTGTTGCCGGTGCCGGTCAGGACTCCTGGGATGCCGAGGGTGACGTTGCGGTAGCGGCCGGCGTTCAGTCCCGTACGCGAGACCGCCTCGCTGGCGGCGGTCGAGCCCTCGGCCTCGTTCAGGCGCCAGTAGGAGATCGGGTTGGCGTCGAGGACGGTGCTGCGGTACTGCGAGCCGCCGGTGTACTCGTAGACGGAGCAGGCGGTCGTGGAGGTGGGCGGGCAGACCTTGGTGAGGCGCCCGTTGCTGTAGGTGTAGGTCCAGGTGAGCGCCGGAGAGCCGGGGCCGATGGCGTCGGTGGAGACCGAGCTGATCTGGCCGCCGCTCCAGGTGAAGGTCAGCGTGCGCTTGGACAGGGCGTCTGTTGCCTTCGTCAGCAGGCCGCCGGTGTAGGTGAGGAGCTGCTCGCGGCCGTGGGCGTCGGTGGTCTTGGTCAGCAGACCGGTGGCGTTGAAGGTGTACAGAGTGGCGCTGGCGTCGCGCAGCGTCCATCCGCCGCCGGGTATGGCGGTCAGGACACCCATCGAGCCGGAGGGCGCGCTGTAGGTGCCGTCGTTGTTTCGGCCGAAGCGGACCTGGCTGCCGTTGGCGAGGGTGATGAGGACGTTCCCGTCGGCTTCGGGCTTGGCGCGCATGTCCCATCGGGTGGCCCAGCCCGTGCCGAAGGCGTTGCCCTGGCGGGGGTCCTGCGAGTTGTAGGTGCGGGTGACGGCGAGTTCCGGTCCGATGACCGGCACGGCGGCATCGGTAGCGGCGGTCGCGTAGTTGCCGGCGCGCTCGCCGAAACTGCGGCCGCTGTCAGCGCCTCCAAGGTGCGAGGTGATCACGGGCTGCGGCACCTGGGTCGTCAGGATGGAGGCGCCGGGCTGGCTGGACTGGGCCTGTCCGTCATTGGCGTACGCATACCACGCGTACCTCTTGGACCAGGTGAGCCAGCCGCTGGGCACCATCCAGCTCCGGGAGGAGCTGGATGGCGACTGGCGGCAGTTCTTGCGGGTGTCGGCGCCTTCGACCTCGCACACCTCGAACATGTACGTCAGCGCGCTGTTGGGGTAGAAGTCCTTGTCGGTGGCGGCGGCCCACAAGGTCGGGGTCAGGGTGTCGCTGAGGGCGCCGCTCGCCGGTGCCAGACCTGTCAGCTGCGGCGGAATGTTGACGGCCTCGAAGCGGACGGCTGCGCCCGGCACTCCTGCCGCCTGGAACGAGCTCGCTCCGTAGTCGTCCATCGTCCACACCAGCGTGTACGTCGCCGGGGCGAGCGGAGCGATGGCCGCGTCCAGCGTGACCGAGCCGCCGGGCGGGACGTCGTGCGGCATGTCAGTCCAGCGGATCTTGCTCCAGTAGTCCCCACCGACCAGGTTGTTGTTGGCGTCGTAGAGGTCGTAGCGGAGCTTGAAGTTGCCGCCGGCCGGCCAGGTCTGCTGTCCCTTGTTGGTGACGGTGACCTTGAAGGTGCCTTCGGAGGTGGCGGTCATGGGCCTGACGAAGCCGCCGAGCTGGTAGGTGGCACCGTACTGGGTCCACGTCACATTCAGGCTGGGCTTGCCGGCGCCCCCGTTGGCCTCGGCGCTGTCGGAGTGGAACTGCTTCCAGCTGCTGGAGTCCGAGGTCGAGGCCTTCACCGCCAGGCCGTAGTTCGCCCTGCGGCCGTGGGTCCAGTCGTCGACGAGCTGTCGCCCCGATTCTCCCAGGGAGATGCTCTCCCAGCCCGGGGCGCAGTTCCAGCTGGTGGCGCCCGCAGGCCGCCAGCCGTGCGCGAAGGACTTCGAGCCCAGCGCGGACCCGGTGGCGGGCCCGGGCATGGTCGTGGTCGAGGACTCGGACCAGTTCGAGGTGATCTCGTGGACGGTCACCGGCCGCGCGTTGCAGGAGTAGGACCAGGAGTTCCACAGGCTCAGGTCGGCCGCGATGACCCACGCGTTGTTCAGGCTGCTGGTGACGCTGTCGAAGCGGAGGAACGCCGCGGCCTTGGAGGCACCGCCGTCGGGGGTTCCGACCTTGAGGAGGTCGCTGCTGGAGTTGTTCGCGTTGTACGGCGACTGAACATAGGTACCGGAGTTCGCACGGACGCCGGTCACATCGACCGACGGGTCCACCTTCACCGGGTAGACACGTTCCGGGGCCGCCAGCCACTGGGCATCCATGGTCACCACGAGGACCTGGCGGCTGCCCTCGGTGGCGAGGCTGTACTTCACACCGGCCGAGATCGCGCCCTCGTTGGACCTCTCACCGATGTTGGAGTCCTCCATCCAGCCGGTGGGCATCCAGCCGCGCTCAGTGCCCTCCGCGTCGAGGTATACGACGTTTCCGTTGGCGTCCAGCTTGGCCGTCAGGCCGGAGAGCTCCAGCGGGAACCGCCACTGGGTCGGCGCGCTCTTGTCCTTGAGGACGAGCGTCTCCTTGATGGAGTCGGCGCCCGCCACGAGTTCGACATCCGAGGACGGACGCACATCCGGGTAGGTGATTTTGCTGCCCGCCACCTGGCCCTGGGAGTGTGCGACGCCCTCAATGCCGTATCCGAGGGAGTACTTCCCCTCGACTCCGAGACGCACGAGCGGATTTCCGTCCGCGTGCTCGGCGAAGAACACCGGGTCGTCCGTCGACCGCGGCTCCCATCCAGAACTGGACGCGCTCATCGCCCAGGCGCCCTTGGGGCGAGCCAGGGAAGTGTCGATCGCCTTCCAAGTTCCCTCACGGGAAAGGAAATTGACCTGCTCGTCGTAATACTGCGTGGTGTAGGTGCCGTCCTCGTTGTGGAAGGTACGAGAGCGCTGCTCACGCTTGTCGAGCTGCTCGACGCTGCGCTTGGGGTCGAACCCGGCCGACCCGACCTGCTTGGGCACATCGACAGCCTTGACCTGCGGAATCTTCGCCTGCGGCTCACCGCCGAGATTCACTGGAGCCGCGCCCGCAGCAGGCAAAAGCTCACCGGGGGCCTTCTGTGCCCCGCGGCGGCCTCCTTCGGCGTCAGCGTCCGTGGCATCCCCGGAGGCGTCATGCCCGCGGCCGCGCGCCGAGCCCCAGGCCTGTTCCGGGCGCTCGCCAGCACCCGGGACCTTCTTGGCGATGACCCACTGATTGACCGCCAGGGCGGCCTGCTCCGTGCCGGCAAGAACAGCCATGACGAAAACGATGACAACAACGAACGGACGCGCGATGCGCACGGAAAGCCCCCACCCAAGCGATCAAGAGGGGGCCAGTTCTATTCGCAGAGCAGACCTCGAACAAGTCCGCCTGATGCTCCGTTAGCCAAGCGGCCAAGGAGCTCGGCACTAATAAATCCAAGAAAATCTTGATTAACTGACCCGCCGTCCAGCAACTTAAACCACCGCAATGAGAGAAACATCACAGCATATCCGGGAACCAGATACCGCCCCGACCCGGCTGAATCCTCGACTTCAGAGCACCTCACTCCGCGCCCTGGCCTGACGCCCGGCAGGGGGGAGCCACTTGACGCGCCCTCACCACAGCCGCCGAGGGCCGTCACGCGCGTCCCACGCTCGGTCGTCGACGTTGCGGAGATTGTCCGGTGCCTGGACCTCGCCCCCGGGTCGTACTGCACCAGGCCCGGGAGGCGCCAAGAAGCGCGGCAACAGCCAGACCCGTAGCCCGCGCCGCCTCCGTCCGCGCGCCGTACAGCGCCGGGCGGGAGCCGGCCGGGTTCGGCTCCGTGCTCCAGGGCCTGCTCGGCGACCGGGCCTGGGAGCTCCAGACCGCCGGCTCGACCGGGTTGGACCGCTGGCCGGATCGTGGCCGCCGTCGCACCGCAGCTGCCCGACCATGTCCAGGCCGTCGCCTTCGACCCGGAGACCGGCTGCCACCCTCTGTGTCCGGCACCTGCCCGCGCGCGAACGGGTGACCCCCCGCCCCGTAGCCGCAGATCGCGCAGCCTCACCGGCGCCTGCGGCCGCGGGATACGTTCTCGGGAGGTACGGGGTGCGGCCCTGGCCACCAGGGCCGCGACGGGGGCCGCACCCCGGCAGCACGAGAGCGTCCCGCCGGGCGATACCTGCGGCTGCGAGCCAGGTTCCAGTCCCTCGTGCGGGTGGAGCCGAGGCCGTCGGCGAACCGTCTCGCTCCCCCGCCGTCGCGGCGGTCATGAAGCCGGTCGACGAGCAGCACACCGCGGAGCCCGGCCTGGTGGTGCTGGACATCACCGGCGAGGACGAGGTCACCGTCCGGGCCGTCATGACCGCACTGAAAGAGCGCTGGGCGACCTCCCGCCTCGTCCCCGTGCGCCAGGATCCCGGCGAGCCCGGTGGTCCGGGCAGGTCTACGGCGATGTCCTGCGCCCGGGGCGGGAGCACTCGTAGCCGAAAGCCCGGGCAAGCCGCTTCTGGCGGGTGGCGTGCCCGGGTCGCCTTGGGCTTGCCCACGCGATCAGGCTTGCCCGGGGGCTGGCTCCCACAGCGGGCGGGCACGGCCGGTGCCGTCGCAGTGGAAGCACCAGCCGCGCCCGACCGTGCTGCGGGCCCCGATGGTGCCGACGGCCTGACGCAGAAGCTGGGTGAGGCCGTGGACGTGGGCCGGATGCAGGGTGAGTTCGTGACGGGTGCCCACCACGATTTCCAACGTCTCCCCGGGAAGGGCATGCCCGGTGTCCGAAAGAACAGCGTTCGTCAACGCGGATATCAGGTCGTGCAGGTGGGCCATGGTCTCTCCCCCGGACAGCTCTACCCGCGCCCCCCAGAGGGTGGCCGGCCAGGGGCCGACCGGTTCAGGGTGCGACTTCTGCCTCGCCTTGGCCGGCTGCCGACCCCGCCTGGGCTTACGTCGGGGCTCGGTGTGGAAGCCGATCCCCCGACGTCCCGGACCGATATCGAAAGCGGCTTGGAGACGGCGGAGCCATCGTCGAGCTGCTGTTGTACTTGACGCACCGTCAGCAGGAGTGCCGCTCGCTCACTGCGTCCCGCAGTGCCGCCGCCGTACACACCGGGCTGATGCCCGCCGATCTGCAGGAGATGACCGCGTACAGCCTCACCAAGGCGCACCGCCACGTCCGCGCACGCTCGCCGACGCCGCAGTGTCGGAGCACCAGGCGGCGGCGCTGGGGCATTCGCGGCGCACAGTGGTGAAGCGGTGCGCTCCCTGCGATCCAGCCGGACTGGGGACTATATGTGAAGATCCTGTCGCTTTCGGTAATCGCGCTGGCAGGGTGGGCGTGGATGTGTGGGCGTACCCGCGGCTTCCGGCGGCAGGGGGCTGGGTGCGGACCGTGCGGCGCCCGCTGCTCTGCACGACAGAAGCCGACCGAAGGAGTCCCACATGCGCGTTTCCAGGATTCTCACGATCGCCAGTACGACCGTCGTCCTGACGGCGGCGCTTGCCGGTGTCAGCCCTGCCCAGGCCCGGTCCGCGCCGGCCGGGACCGGTTCGGCCGTCACCGCTGCCCGGGACCAGATCCAGTGCCCCCGCGGATTCGTGTGCATCTACCCCGAGATCCACTTCGAGGGCCAGCCCTACGTCAAACGCGCCACCGACGGCTCGGTCCGGCACCTGCCGGACTACATCCGCGGCAAGGGCAGCTCGGTCATCAACAACAGCAGCCGCACCGCGAGGGTCTACCAAAAGACAACTACTTCGGCCGGCACGTGTGCGTCGGATCCGACGGCGGAACCATCGCAGACCTGCGCTCCTACCAACTCAACGACACCACCCACTCCCTGAAGAACAACACCACACCCTGCGGCGCGTAAGGAGGCAGGGGAGACCAAACGCGCCGCGCTCCGCTCCTGCCGGCAAGCCACGGGCGTCGACGGCGCACTTCTGGGGCGCCGCTTGCTCCCTGGCTCCGGTGAACATGGCCGACGAGCCGGCAAGCCATTAGGGGCCAGTCCGTGCCCTGCATCAGCACAGCCGGGACGGCATCGCCGAGGTGACCGCGCAGCTGGGCGGCCGACCAACCCGGCACCATCGCCCGGCGTGGCTTGGGCGCAGCAGTAAGGCGATGGCATGGAGCCCGGGCGTGTGGCCGTGCGCCTCGTGACGGAAAACAGTCG
>NZ_JBSGZP010000035.1:0-21391 GCF_053611065.1 Streptomyces sp. NPDC054840 | reverse complement strand
GGTTCAGGTGGTGCGGGTGTTGCTGGGGGCTACGGGCTTACTGGTTGAAGGTGTCGCTCTTGACGTCGACCCACTTGCCGCCCTCGACCTTGTAGACGGTGAGCTGCTTGTTGGTGGTGTCGCCGTACTCGTCGAAGGCGACCTTGCCGGTCACGCCTTCGAAGGAGACCTTGCCGAGTGCCTCGACGACCTTGGCGCGGGCGTCGGTGGGCAGCTTGCCGCTGTTGGCGGCGGCGACGGCCTTGACGGCCTGGATGACGGCCCAGCCGGCGTCGTAGGAGTAGCCACCGTAGGCGGCGTACGGGTCCTTGTAGCCCTCGGTCTTGTAGTCCTCGATGAACTTCTTGGCGGTGTCCAGCTTCTCGACCGGGTAGCCGATGGAGGTGGCGAGGTCGCCTTCGTTGGCCTCACCGGAGGCGCTGATGAAGGCGGGGTCCTGGATGCCGTCGCCGCCCATGAGGGGGACGTTGGCGCCGGTCTTCTTGATCTGGTCGGCGAGGAGGCCGCCCTCGGGGTACTGGCCGCCGAAGTAGACGGAGTCGGCGCCGGAGGTCTTGACCTTGTCGGCGGTGGAGGAGAAGTCGGTCTCCTTCACGGTGACGTGGTCGGTGCCGGCGATCTCGCCGCCGAGCTTCTTGAACTCGTCGGCGAAGATGGCGGCGAGGCCGGCGCCGTAGGTCTGCTTGTCGTCGACGATGAAGACCTTCTTCTTGCCGGCGTCCTTGAAGAGGTACTGGGCGGCGAACTTGCCCTGGACCACGTCGGTGGCGGCGGTGCGGAAGTAGGTCTTGAAGCCGCGCTTGAACTCGCCCTTGCCCCAGTTGTCGCCCTGGCTGAGGGCGGGGTTGGTGTTGGCGGGGGAGACCTGCGCCAGGTTGGCGGAGTTGAAGACGCCCTGCATCTGCTGGGCGACGCCGGAGTTCAGCGGGCCGACGACGCCGAGGACGTCCTTGTTGCCGACGAGCTTGGTGGCGTTGGCCTGACCGGAGGCGGGGACCGCCTGGTCGTCGAGGGCCTCGACCTTGAACTCGATGCCGGGGACCTCGTTGTTCTTGTTGGCCGTCTTGGCCGCGAGGTCGACGGAGTTCTTGATGCCCTGGCCGAGCGCGGAGAGCGAGCCGGTGAGCGGGGCGTCCACGCCGATGACTACGACGGTCTTCTTGCCGCCGCCGTTGTCCTTGGAGTCTCCGTCGCGCGATCCGCAAGCGGTGAGGGTCAGTGCTCCCGTGGTGATCACGGTGGTGAGGACGAGCAAAGAACGGTGTCGCACGATTCTTCCTTTCCCTGGCGCGGCTCTCTCGTGAGAGGTGCCGTTAGGTCGCCGGGCCGCACTGGGAGGTCCACGGCCGTGCTGATTCGCGCTCTGTGGCGCGGTGACTGGCCGTGACTCTAGGCCCGAGGTGGCGAACACGGGGAGCAGGGAAAGGAGGATGTGACGCTCTTGTTATGCCAAGGCCAAGAATGTGCAGCGGGAGTGTGGACAAATCGGACGTTTTCTCACCTTGGGGGGTGTCCGCATTCTGAGAAATACCTGTTCCCCTAAGGGGCTTGAGGGCTCCATGCACCTGTCTTAGATCATTTTCGGCCGAATGTGGCTGCGCGTGCCCAAAGAAATCCTCCGAGTGGTCTTTCTTAAGGGAAAAGGGGGATTCCGACCCTCATGTGCATAACGCAGAGTGACGGTCAAGAGGGCACTTTCGCAATCGAATGGATCTTGTCCGGGTGGCGGCACGTCCCCCCACCTGCGGTTCGGTCCACGGGGGCATCTGCCCGGAAGCCGGACAGCGCACTCGGGAATGCGGTGACCTCGGTCACGTCGGAGGCCGCCAGTTCTCCGAACTCGCCGTCGCGCCGTCCTCGTCGGCGCAGCGCCGCGCGACGAACCGGTCGATCAGCTCAAGTGCCTTGCCCCGTCCGGAAGTTCGTTCCTCGGCGCGGCCTGCGGCGACGGCGTCCTCGTGGATCGCGTACTGGCCGTTGGACAGACCCTTCTGCTCCCAGTCCAGACCGGACCATGGGGTGCCCATGAGGGTCTCCTTCGCCCAGTAGGACACGAGGCTCGTGCACACCTGTGCGGGCGTGGAGGGGGTGGCGGGAGGGCTCGCGGAATCCGCCGCGGAGGGTGGCGCGGAGGATGAGCATCCGGTCAGGGCGAGCGCCGCGAGAAGGATGTGGGCGGCGTACCGGGCCGTGCGTGGCATGGTCCCCATGGGGGGACGGTAGGCGGTGACCATCGGTGACACAACAGATGTCACCGCGAAGCGTGCGGACTGGCGGATTCCGGGCGGTTGGCGGGTGCGGTGCCGTCCGGGAACGCACACAGGCCCGGAGCCGCCGCCGTGCGGCGGGTCCGGGCCTGTCGGGTGGTGCGGGGGTGCGGCCGGGCGGCCGGCGGCCGGGGATCAGGCTCCCGCGGCGGTCTGGTCGGCGTCGCGCAGCAGGCAGGTCAGGCGGGCGGTGCAGATCCGCTTGTCCTGCTCGTCGGTGATGACGATCTCGAAGGTGGTGGTCGAGCGGCCGCGGTGGACCGGGGTGGCGACGCCGGTGACGATGCCGGAGCGGGCGCCCCGGTGGTGGGTGCAGTTCAGGTCCACGCCGACGGCGATCTTGGTGATGCCGCCGTGCATCATGGCGCCGACCGAGCCGAGGGTCTCGGCCAGTACGGCCGAGGCGCCGCCGTGCAGGAGCCCGTACGGCTGGGTGTTGCCCTCCACGGGCATGGTGCCGACGACGCGGTCGGCCGAGGCCTCCAGGATGCGGATGTCCATCCGCTCGCCCAGGTGTCCCGCCGAGAACAGCGAGGGCAGGTCGATGCCCAGGGCCGTGTACTCGTCGAGCACCTCCTGCGGGAACTTCACTGCGTGCTGCTCGCCCATGGTCAGGCTCCGTTCGTCAACGCTCGTTAACCTTCTTGTCCTGAGGTCGTTCTATCAGGCCGGTTCGAAGCGCACGACGACGGACTTGCTGGCCGGGGTGTTGCTGGTGTCGGCGGTCGAGTCCAGCGGGACCAGCACATTGGTCTCCGGGTAGTACGCGGCCGCGCAGCCGCGGGCCGTCGGGTAGTGCACGACGCGGAAGCCGGGCGCGCGCCGCTCCACGCCGTCCTTCCACTCGCTCACCAGGTCCGTGTACGAGCCGTCGGCCAGGCCCAGCTCGGCGGCGTCGGCCGGGTTCACCATGACGACGCGGCGGCCGCCGGTGATGCCGCGGTAGCGGTCGTCGAGGCCGTAGATCGTGGTGTTGTACTGGTCGTGGCTGCGCAGGGTCTGCAGGAGCAGCCGTCCCGCCGGGACGCGCGGGTACTCCACGGGCGCGGCGGTGAAATTGGCCTTGCCGGTCTTCGTCGGGAAGCGGCGCTCGTCGCGCGGGGCGTGCGGGAGCCGGAAGCCGGCGGGGCGGGCCACGCGGGCGTTGAAGTCCTCGAAGCCGGGGACCACGCGGGAGATGCGCTCGCGGATCGAGGCGTAGTCGCGCTCGAACTCCTCCCACGGGGTGGCGGAGGCCGCGCCGAGGACCGCGCGGGCCATGCGGGCGACGATCGCGGGCTCGGAGAGCAGGTGCGGGGAGGCGGGGGCGAGGTTGCCGCGGGAGGCGTGGACCATGCCCATGGAGTCCTCGACGGTCACGAACTGCTTGCCGCTCGCCTGTACGTCCTTGTCGGTACGGCCGAGGGTGGGCAGGATCAGGGCCCGCCGGCCGGTGACCGCGTGCGAGCGGTTGAGCTTGGTGGAGACGTGCACGGTCAGGGCGGCCCTGCGGATGGCGGCCTCGGTGACCTCGGTGTCGGGGGTGGCGCCGACGAAGTTGCCGCCCATCGCGAAGAGGACCTTGGCCTTGCCGTCGCGCAGGGCCTGGATGGAGCGGACCACGTCGTAGCCGTGCCCGCGCGGCGAGGTGATGCCGAATTCCTTGTCGAGGGCGTCGAGGAAGGCGGGCGCGGGGCGTTCGAAGATCCCCATGGTGCGGTCGCCCTGCACGTTGGAGTGGCCGCGGACGGGGCAGACACCGGCGCCGGGGCGGCCGATGTCGCCGCGCAGCAGGAGGAGGTTGACGACCTCGCGGATGGTGGCGACGGCGTGCTTGTGCTGGGTGAGGCCCATGGCCCAGCAGACGATGGTGCGCTTCGAGGCCAGGACCATGGCCAGCGCCCGCTCGATCTCGGGGCGGGTCAGGCCCGTCGCGGTGAGGGTCTCGTCCCAGTCGGCTTCCTTCGCGGCGGCCGCGAGCTCCTCGTAGCCGTGGGTGTGCTCGCGGATGAAGGCCTCGTCGGTGGCGCCCTCCGTCTCGATGACGAGCTTGTTGAGGAGGCGGAAGAGGGCCTGGTCGCCGCCGATGCGGATCTGCAGGAAGAGGTCGTTGAGGGCGGTGCCCTTGAGCATGCCGACGGGGGTCTGGGGGTTCTTGAACCGCTCCATCCCCGCCTCGGGCAGCGGGTTGACCGAGATGATCTTCGCGCCGGAGGTCTTGGCCTTCTCCAGGGCGGAGAGCATGCGCGGGTGGTTGGTGCCCGGGTTCTGCCCGGCGACGATGATCAGGTCGGCCTGGTGGAGGTCTTCGAGGGAGACGCTGCCCTTGCCGATGCCGATGGTCTCGGTCAGTGCGGAGCCCGAGGACTCGTGGCACATGTTCGAGCAGTCGGGCAGGTTGTTGGTGCCGAACTCGCGGGCGAAGAGCTGGAAGAGGAACGCGGCCTCGTTGCTGGTGCGGCCCGAGGTGTAGAAGAGGGCCTCGTCGGGGGAGCCGAGGGCGGTCAGCTCCTCGGCGATGATCGCGAAGGCCCGCTCCCAGCTGATCGCCTCGTAGCGGTCGGCGCCCTCGGGGAGGTACATCGGCTCGGTGATGCGGCCCTGCTGCCCCAGCCAGTAGCCGGAACGCGTGGCGAGGTCGGCCAGCGGGTGGGCGGCGAAGAAGCCGGGGGTGACCCGGCGCAGCGTGGCCTCCTCCGCGACGGCCTTGGCACCGTTCTCGCAGAATTCGGCCGTGTGCCGCTTGTCGCCCTCGGGCCAGGCGCAGCCGGGGCAGTCGAAGCCGTCCTTCTGATTGACCTTGAGGAGCGTTCGGGCCGTTCGGGCCACACCCATCTGCTGCTGGGCGATCCGCAGGGTGTGCCCGATCGCCGGAAGGCCGGCGGCCGCGTGCTTGGGCGGTGTGACCTGCGGTGCGTCCTGTACCGGATCGCCTGTGGGCGGCTTGGTCGCCATCGCGCTCCCCTTCGAGCGTGCGTACGTATGCAGCACGTATGGCCGCGTCCTTCGATCCTTGCACGGACCACGGAACGAGGGGAGGGCGGTCCGGGGCTCACCGGCACCGGGCGGGTGCGCCGGGGGCGTCCGGTGGGGTGGATGCGCCGGGGGAGGCGACCGGCCGGAATTGTCGGTGGGGGCGCCTAGGATCGGGGGCGTGGCAGATTCATCAGCGAAGAAGACCGACCAGCCGCCCGCAGCGGACCGTCCCCGCCTGATGCTCATGGACGGGCACTCCCTGGCCTACCGGGCGTTCTTCGCGCTGCCCGCGGAGAACTTCACGACCGCGACGGGGCAGCCGACCAACGCCATCTACGGGTTCGCGTCGATGCTGGCGAACACGCTGCGCGACGAGGCCCCCACGCACTTCGCGGTGGCGTTCGACGTCTCCCGCAAGACGTGGCGCTCGACGGAGTTCCCCGAGTACAAGGCGAACCGCTCCAAGACCCCCGACGAGTTCAAGGGGCAGGTCGAGCTGATCGGAGAGCTGCTCGACGCGATGCACGTCCCGCGGTTCGCGGTCGACGGCTTCGAGGCGGACGACGTGATCGCGACGCTCGCGACGCGGGCCGAGGCGGCCGGCTTCGACGTGCTGATCGTCACCGGCGACCGGGACTCCTTCCAGCTCGTCTCCGAGCACACCACCGTGCTCTACCCGACCAAGGGCGTCTCCGAGCTCACCCGGTTCACCCCGGAGAAGGTCGAGGAGAAGTACGGCCTCACCCCGCAGCAGTACCCGGACTTCGCGGCGCTGCGCGGCGACCCGTCCGACAACCTCCCGGGCATCCCGGGCGTCGGCGAGAAGACCGCGGCCAAGTGGATCACCCAGTTCGGGTCGTTCGCGGAGCTCGTGGAGCGTGCCGACGAGGTCAAGGGCAAGGCCGGGCAGAACCTCCGGGACCACCTGGAGGCCGTCAAGCTCAACCGGGTCCTGACCGAGATGGTCAAGGACGTGGAGCTGCCCCGGACCCCGGCCGACCTGGTCCGCGCCCCCTACGACCGGACCGCCATGCTCGGCGTGCTGGACGTGCTGGAGATCCGCAACGCCTCGCTGCGCGAGCGGCTGCTCGCCGTGGACCCGGGCGCGGCCGAGGAGGAGGCGCCGGCCCCGGCGGCCGCCGTGGAGCTGGACGCGTCCGTGCTGGGCAGCGGCGAGCTGGTGCCGTGGCTGGAGAGCCACGCGGGCGGTCCGCTGGGCCTCGCGACCGTCGACAGCTGGGCACTGGGCCAGGGCAACGTCACCGAGATCGCGCTGGCCGCGGCCGGCGGCGCCGCCGCCTGGTTCACGCCCGCCGAGCTGGACGAGGCGGACGAGCGGGCCTTCGCGGCCTGGGCGGCCGACGCGGCGAAGCCCAAGGTCGTGCACAACGCCAAAGGCCTGATGCGGGTCTTTCCCGAGCACGGCTGGACCCTGGCCGGTGTCGCCATGGACACCGCGCTCGCCGCCTACCTGGTCAAGCCCGGCCGGCGGTCCTTCGCCCTGGACGCCCTGTCCATGGAGTACCTGCACCGTGAACTGGCGCCCGCCGCCGCCGACGGCCAGCTGGCCTTCGGCGCCGACGAGACCGCCGAGGCCGAGGCCCTGATGGCACAGGCCCGGGCCGTCCTGGACCTGGGCGACGCCTTCACGGACAAGCTCGCCGAGGTCGGCGCCGCGGAGCTGCTCCACGACATGGAGCTGCCGACGTCCGAGCTCCTCGCCCGGATGGAGCGGTCCGGCATCGCCGCCGACCGCGACCACCTGGAAGCCATGGAGCAGCAGTTCGCCGGAGCTGTGCAGCAGGCCGTGAAGGAGGCGCACGCCGCCGTCGGCCACGAGTTCAACCTCGGCTCGCCCAAGCAGCTGCAGGAGGTCTTCTTCGGCGAGCTGGACCTGCCCAAGACGAAGAAGACCAAGACCGGATACACCACGGACGCGGACGCGCTGGCCTGGCTGGCCGCGCAGACCGACCACGAACTCCCGGTGATCATGCTCCGGCACCGGGAACAGGCCAAGCTGCGCGTCACCGTCGAGGGCCTGGTCAAGACCATCGCCGCCGACGGCCGGGTGCACACCAGCTTCAGCCAGACCGTCGCCGCGACCGGCCGGCTGTCCTCCACCGACCCCAACCTGCAGAACGTGCCGGTGCGCACCGACGAGGGCCGCGCCATCCGCCGCGGCTTCGTCGTCGGCGAGGGCTTCGAGTCCCTCATGACGGCCGACTACAGCCAGATCGAGCTGCGCGTCATGGCCCACCTCTCCGAGGACGAGGGCCTGATCGAGGCCTTCGCGACCGGCGAGGACCTCCACACCACCGTCGCCTCCCAGGTGTTCGGCGTGGAGCGGTCCGCGGTCGATGCCGAGATGCGCCGCAAGATCAAGGCCATGTCGTACGGGCTCGCCTACGGGCTCTCCGCGTTCGGTCTCGCCCAGCAGCTGAACATCGAGCCCGCCGAGGCGCGCGGCCTGATGGAGACCTTCTTCGAGCGGTTCGGCGGGGTCCGGGACTACCTCGGCCGGGTCGTCGACGAGGCCCGCGCCACCGGATACACGGCGACGATCTTCGGCCGCCGCCGGTACCTGCCCGACCTCAACAGCGACAACCGCCAGCGCCGCGAGGCCGCCGAGCGGATGGCGCTCAACGCCCCCATCCAGGGCACCGCCGCCGACATCGTCAAGGTCGCGATGCTGCGGGTGGACAGGGCGATCGCCGAGGCAGGTCTGCGCTCACGGATGCTGCTCCAGGTCCACGACGAAATCGTGCTGGAGATCGCCCCGGGCGAGCGCGAACAGGTCGAGGAGCTGGTGCGTCGCGAGATGGGCGCCGCCGTCGAGCTCCGGGCCGCGCTGGACGTGTCGGTGGGCGTCGGCCCGGACTGGGAGTCCGCCGCGCACTGATCGCCGTACGACGGACCCGGCGCCCGTCTCCCCCGCTCAGGTGGTGGAGACGGGCGTTCGGGTTTCCTCGTCCGCGGGGCGCGCGGTCCGGTCGCGCCGGTGCCGCAGCCGCACGAGGACCCCGTAGAGCAGCAGCGCCACGATCAGTCCGCCGCCCGCGCCGAAACAGATGGTCGGGATGATGTCGAGCGGCGTACGGATCCGGTCGAAGAAGTCGAAGAAGCGGAACACGCGCCTGGTGGCCCCGGCGGCCACGCACACCACGAGCAGGGCGAGCGCACCCCAGAGCTCCGCGCGGGAGAGCACCGGTACGGACGCGGGCGCCGGGAGGGCCGGAAGCCGGCGCAGGGCGGTCACCGTGAACCAGATCAGAGCGCATGCGGCGACGGCCGAAGTGCCGTACTGGAGGTAGGAGTAGCCCGGCAGGCCGTAGACGAGGGGCTCGGCGAGATCGGGCAGCGCGTTCGTGCCCCAGCGGTCGTTGTGCGTGAAGCTGTCCCACCCCACGTGGGTGAGGGACCCGACGGCCGCCGAGACGTAGAACCAGCCGGCGAGCGCGGCCGGCCGGGCACGCTCGCGCCATGCCTCGCCCCGCACGAAGGCGTGCACCCGGCCCTGCCGGCCACGCGGCAGGAGCGCGATGAGCGGCTCGCGCAACAGAAGCCAGAAACCCACCAGGACGGCGGTCAGCACGGCGTCCAGCGTGAAGACGCCCGGCAGCGAGTGCGTGAACGCCCCGTACGCCAGGACGCCCTCGACGATCGCGTCCGTGAAGTAGAAGGTGTCCGGCGCGAACGACCCGAGGACGAGCGCCGAGGCGACGAGGGGGCCCCGCGCACGCCCGGTCCGGCGGATGGCCGGAAGTACGGCGGCCGCGTGGCTGAGAGTGAACGGCATGGCGCCTCTCCTCGGTGTTCCTGTGGACGTTCCTTACTTCGGGCCAATGCTCCCGAAGGGTCCGGACAGTATGCGTGACGTGCCTCGGGACATGGGGATCCGGTGAATTCCCGCCCACCTTGCGTGCTGTGTGCAGAGAGTTGACGTAGGGTCACGCGGACGTCGAGGGGGAGGGGTCCGACTCATGTCGGCTCGCATATTCGGACGCAGGCTGCGCAGGGGAACGACGGCCGCCCTGGTCTCCGCCCTGGTGGTCGCGGCGGTGACCGCGTCCCAGGGCCCGGCGGACGGGAGCACCGACCGGCTCTCCGCCGCCGGGGGGAACGTCGTGCGGCCGCCGCGGGCGGCGGACACGGCCGGCGGCGACTCCGCCTACTTCACCGAACTCCCGCCGCTGGTGAGCCCGCAGCCGCCGGACGTACTGCTGCCGGAGGAGGGCCTGCCGCAGCCCCAGGCGCCGACGGTCCCTGAGGCCGCCACCGCGGTGCAGGCCGTGACCGGGCCCGCGGAAGGGGCCCAGGGGATACCGGCGAGCGTGCTCGCGGCGTACCTGCGCGCGGAGAAGACCGTGGGGCGGAGCGACCCCGGCTGTGGACTGCGCTGGCAACTCCTCGCGGCCATCGGCAAGGTGGAGTCCGGGCAGGCGCGCGGCGGGCAGGTCGATACGGCCGGGACCACACTGCGGCCGATCCGGGGGCCCGTGCTCGACGGCAACGGCTTCGCGAACATCCCGGACACGGACGGCGGGACCTACGACGGGGACTCCCGCTACGACCGGGCGGTCGGGCCCATGCAGTTCATCCCCTCCACATGGGCGGCGTGGGGCCAGGACGCGGACGGCGACGGCCGGCGCAACCCGAACAACGTGCACGACGCGGCCCTGGCGGCCGCCCGGTACCTGTGCGCGGGGACCAGGGACCTGCGGACGGACGCGGACCTGGACCGGGCCGTGCTGTCCTACAACCGGTCCACGGAGTACCTGCGGACGGTGCGGTCCTGGTTCACGTACTACCTGAAGGGCACGCACGAGATCCCGGACCAGGCCGGTACGGGCACACCCCCGAAGCCGAGCCCGGAGCCGAAGCCGACTCCTACGCCGAAGCCGAGTCCGACGCCGGACCCAACGCCCACCCCGACGCCCACCCCGACTCCCGTTCCGAAGCCGACTCCTACGCCGGACCCGAAGCCGACGCCGACTCCCACGCCGACGCCGACTCCCACGCCGACGCCGACGCCGACGCCGACTCCCACGCCCACCCCGACGCCGAGTCCGACGCCGACCGCGAGCACGAGCCCGACGCCGACCGCGAGCACGAGCCCGACCAGTGGCCCGTAGGGCCGAAGGAGTCGGCGGCCGGCCATCCGCCCGCTCGTAGGCGCATGACCGACAGCATCGTGCAGGCGGACCGCGCGGCGGTGGCCACCGCCCGGGCCGGTCGCCGCTGGCGGCCGAAGGCGGTGTCCGAAGGTGTGTATCCGTAGCGCACCGGGATCACGGCCCTCTCCCGCAAGGCGGGTCCGCGATCCACCAGGCCTCCCTGGCGCCCGTTCCGCGGATCACGCCGAACGGTTCTCATCTCGCCTCCCCGTTGCTACGGTGCCCCATCTCTGACGCCTCATCAGATTTCGGAGCCCCGGCATGCGCGCATTCGTCGCCGCCGTCATCGGCCTCGCGGCCGCGCTGGCCCTCGTGTTCGCCATCACGGCGTTCGGGGTGCCCGAAGGCGAGACCTCACCCAAGCCCCTGCTCACCACCGCGCCCCCCGCGCCCGGAAAGTAGAGGAGGGCCCGGCCGTGCGACGCGGAGCGAGCCTTGTCCTGCTGACCCTTGCCGTGTTCTGCGCAGCCCTCGCGCCCCTGCTGCGCTGGTACGCGTACCCCCGCCTCGCCAAGATCCCGCCGAACCAGTACCAGGAGGTGGTCCTGGAGGCGAAGGACGCGACGCTCCTCGACTACACCGGCGGCATGCAGCCCAAGAAGGTGGACAAGGTCACCATCGTCCAGACCCTCAAGGGGAACGTGGAGGCGTCCAGGGAGATAGAGGCGAGCGCGGGCAAGGACGTCGTGGTCTGGGACACGCTCTCCTACATCATCGGCCCGGACGGGAAGATGGTCTCCCAGATCCCCGAGCGCTACATCTTCGACGCGCACACCCAGGATCCGGTCCACGCCACCGGGGAGATGGTCGACGGGGACCCCGTCAAGCGCGAGGGCATCGAGTTCAAGTGGCCCTTCTTCACCGAGCCGCGCGACTACCTGTACTTCGACGCGCAGACCCGCACCTCCTCACCGATCCACTACGTCGGACCGCGCACGTTCAAAGGCATGGACGTCTACTACTTCGAGCAGACCGTCCCCTGGACCAAGGTCGCCATGCCCAAGAAGATGCCGATCGAGGGCATCGACCCGTCGACGATCGAGGCGGCCACCGGCACCACCCTCTGGTACACGGTCAAGGCGAGGTTCTGGGTCGACCCGGTGACCGGCGCGCCGGTCAACGCCGAGCAGGACATCCAGCAGGAGATGCGCGGCGGCATCGCGGCCGGCGGCCCCGACGGCAAGCTCACCGCCTTCGCCGGACACGTCACGATGCGCGAGGACTACTCCGACCACACGGTCGACCTCGTCAAGTCGAACCGTACGAAGGTCCTCGCGCTGCACACCTACGCGCCGGTCGGCCTGGCCGTCGGCGGGCTCGTACTGCTCGGCGTGGCCCTGTGGACGGAGGCCCGCGGCCGTCGCCTACGGGAGGCGGGGGCCGCGGAGGCGGACGCGGTCAGCGCCTGAGCCGGGCGTTGGTGTGCCGGGTGGGCTCGGCGGTGGCCGGGTCCTCCGGCCAGGGGTGCTTGGGATAGCGCCCGCGCAGCTCCGCTCGCACGGCCCGGTAGCCGCCCTGCCAGAAGGACGCGAGGTCGGCGGTGACGGCGGCGGGCCGGCCGGCGGGCGACAACAGGTGCACCAGCACCGGTACGCCCGCCACCCGCGGGGTCTCGGCCAGCCCGAACAGCTCCTGCAGCTTCACCGCGAGCACCGGCCGGCCGTGCTCGGCCGAGTAGTCCACCCGGATCCGGGACCCGCTGGGCACCTCCAGGCGTTCCGGAGCCAGCTCGTCCAGCCGGGCGGCCTCCCCGGTGGCCCACGGCAGCAGTCGGTTCAGGGCCTGCCCGGCGTCGATCCGCCCGAGGTCGGCGCGGCGCCGGGCCCGGGACAGCTCGGGCTCCAGCCAGTCGTCGGCGCGCTCCAGCAGCGCCCGGTCGTCGCCCACGTCGGGCCAGGCTCCGCCGAGCGTGCGGTGCAGGAACCCGAGGCGGGCCCGGAGCGCGAGCGCGTCCGGGGACCAGCGCAGCAGGCCGAGCCCCTCGGCGCGCAGCCCGTCGAGCAGGGCGGCCCGTACGAGCGCGGGGTCGGGGCCGCGCAGCGGACGTACGGACAGTTCGATGGCCCCGAGGCGCTCGGCGGCACGGGCGACGAGGTCACCGTCCTCCCAGCGGACCTCCTCCCCCGCGGTGAGCAGGTGCGCGGCGGCGGCGCGGGCGGTGTCCTCGTCGACGACGGCGCCGAGCCGGACCCGGGCGGACGCGGAATGCGGGGGCCTGTCGGCGACGGCGACGGCCAGCCAGGGCGCGCTGCGCAGCCGCGAGCCGTCGCCGAGCTCGGCCGCGGTGCCGTTGGCCATCAGGAAGGCTCCCGAGCCCTTGGACCGGGCGACCCGCTCGGGGAAGGCGAGGGCCGCGATCAACCCGGCGGCTCCGTCGTCGGAGGCGGCGCCGCCGCGAGGAACGGCCTCGCCGGCGTTCGAGGCGGTCCAGGGCGGAGCCCCGGTTCCGGAAAGGGACGCGGTGGGGGAGAGCCCCACGGGGGCGCGTACGGCACGCTCCAGGCGGCGGGCCTCCGCGCGCCAGCGGGCCGCGTAGCCGTCGCCGCCCGCGCGCGCCTGCCGCCACGCGCCGGCGAGGTCGTCCCCGTACTCCCGCGGCGGCTCCTCGCTGATCAGGGCCACCACCTCCGCGGCCCGCCGGGAACCGAGCGCGGCCGAACCGTCCAGCAGGGCCCGCGCCAGCCGCGGGTGCAGCCCGAGCCGGGCCATCCGCTGCCCGCGCGCGGTGAC
Source organism: Streptomyces sp. NPDC054840 (assembly GCF_053611065.1). Lineage (NCBI taxonomy): Bacteria > Bacillati > Actinomycetota > Actinomycetes > Kitasatosporales > Streptomycetaceae > Streptomyces > Streptomyces sp. NPDC054840. The sequence goes on along the minus strand of NZ_JBSGZP010000035.1, from coordinate 8,265 downwards.
CGCACCGGCCGGGTCCGCCGCGCCCACGGCCACCAGTACCTCGCGCGCCGCCGCCATGGCCCCGGCCGGAGGCGGGTCCAGCAGGGCCAGGCCGGCCGCGTCCGGGTCGCCCCAGCACGCCGCCTGCAGGGCGAACTGCGCCAGGTCGGCGATGCGGATCTCCGGTGAGGGGAGCGAGGCCAGGCGGCCGTCCTCCACCTCGGCCCAGCAGCGGTACACCGCGCCCGGCGCCTCGCGTCCGGCCCGGCCCGCCCGCTGCCGTCCGGCCGCGCGGGACGCCCGTACGGTCGCCAGCGAGCCCAGCCCCCGCGCGTGGTCCACCCGCGGTTCGCGGGCCAGCCCGGAGTCCACCACCACGCGCACCCCGGGGACGGTGAGGCTCGACTCGGCCACGGCGGTGGACAGGATCACCCTGCGGTGATCGGCGGCGGAGAGCACCGCGTCCTGGACGGCCGCCGGGGCCCGGCCGTGGATCTGGAGCACTTCCGCGTCCACCCCGCCCAGCTGCCCGGCGACCCGGGCGATCTCACCGACGCCGGGCAGGAAGCACAGGACGTCCCCATCGCGTTCCGCGAGTGCCCGCCGCACCACCGAGGCCACGTGCGTCAGCTGCGCCGGATCCACCCGCATCCCGTGCGGGGGCCGCACCGGCCGGGCCGGCGGGGCCCAGACCGTCTCCACGGGGTACGAGACCCCCGCGGCCTCCACCACCGGCGCGCCGCCGAGGCCGCCCCGGCCGCCCCGGCCGAGAAGCCGAGCCCAGCCGGCGGAGTCCGTCGTCGCCGAGGCCGCCACCAGCTTCAGCTCCGGGCGCAGGGTCTCCCGTACGTCGAGGAGGAAGGCCGCGACCGTGTCGGCGTCCAGGTGCCGCTCGTGGCACTCGTCCAGGATCACCACGTCCACGCCGGTCAGCTCCTGGTCGCGCTGGAGGCGCTGGAGCAGTACTCCGGTGGTCACCACCTCGACGACGGTGTCCGGGCCGACCATCCGCTCCCCGCGCACGGTGAAGCCCACCGCCCCGCCGGCCTGCTCGCCCAGCAGCCAGGCCATCCGGCGGGCCGCGGCCCGGGCGGCGATCCGCCGGGGCTCGGCGACGACCACCCGGCGCCGCGGTCCGCCGCCCACCAGCCCGGCGAGGACCAGCGGCACCAGCGTGGTCTTGCCGGTGCCGGGCGGGGCGCAGAGCACCGCCGTGCCGTGGTCGTCCAGCGCCGAGACGAGGGCGGGCACGGCCTCCCGTACGGGCAGGGCGTCGAGGGCGGCGGTACGGATCACGTCAGTCGCGCTCGCAGACGAAGATCGCGGTGCCCGGGATCAGGTTGCCGCGCAGTGGGGACCAGCCGCCCCACTCCTGGCTGTTCCACTCCGGCCACTCCGGTTCGACCAGGTCGAGCAGGCGGAAGCCGCCCGCCACCACGTCGCGCACCCGGTCGCCGATCGTGCGGTGGTGCTCCACATATACGGCGCGGCCCCGCTCGTCCTGTTCCACGTACGGGGTGCGGTCGAAGTAGGAGGCGGCGACGGACAGCCCCGCGGGGCCGGGCTCGTCGGGGAAGGCCCAGCGCACGGGGTGGGTCACGGAGAAGACCCAGCGGCCGCCGGGGCGCAGTACGCGGTGCACCTCGCGCATGACGTTGACGGGGTCGGCGACGAAGGGGACGGCGCCGTAGGCCGAGCAGGCCAGGTCGAAGGAACCGGCGCGGAAGGGCAGCCGTCCGGCGTCGGCCTCGACCAGCGGGAGGTCGTCGCCGATGCGCAGGGCGTGCTGGAGCTGGCGGTGGGAGAGGTCGAGGGCGACCGGGCGGGCGCCCTGGGCGGCCAGCCAGCGCGAGCACTGGGCGGCGCCGGCGCCGATCTCCAGGATGTCCTTGTCCCTGAGGGAGGCGGCGGGGCCGAGGAGGGCCGCCTCCGCCTCGTCCAGCCCCTCGGGTCCCCAGACGAAACGGTCGTCGCCGAGGAAGGCGCCGTGGTCGCTCTGGTACTCGTCGGCGTTGCGGTCCCACCAGCTGCGGCTCGCCCGGCTGCTCTCCGCTTCTCCCGCGTCACGCCGTGTGGCCGCGGCGTCCTCCCCGGATACCGGATCGGCTTCGTACCCTTCTTCGGAGGCGTAGTCCTCTTGGTTCATGGGGCCCGTCGTCGTAGTCTGCGAGTGTCTTCTGCATGGGGCAGGGAGTGCCGGTAAGGGCTCCCCGCCCATGAATTGTGCCGGTTGTGCGGTGATCCGCCCGGGGTGTGCGCCTTCGCGCATTGACCCTGTCCGGCTGCCCCCGTATGCTACAAGTTGCGCTGCGAGCCTGTGCTCCTCAGACCTAGCAGGCTGCGCTTGTATTTGTTGAGGTCCCCTCGGTTTTCGAGGCCCCTCCGCATCTGCGGAACGGGGGTCTCCTTGGCTGTCCGGCTTCGGCAGATGCCGATAAGGGCTCCCGGCGTAGCAGTACCTACGACTTTCTGTCCGTAACCGGAGCCCTTTCCCACATGACGAGCAGCACCGAGACCACCGCCACCACTCCGCAGGTTGCGGTCAACGACATCGGCGACGCGGACGCGTTCCTCGCGGCGATCGACGAGACGATCAAGTACTTCAACGATGGCGACATCGTCGACGGCGTCATCGTCAAGGTTGACCGGGACGAGGTTCTCCTCGACATCGGTTACAAGACCGAAGGTGTCATCCCGAGCCGCGAGCTCTCGATCAAGCACGACGTCGACCCGAACGAGGTCGTCAAGGTCGGCGACGAGATCGAGGCCCTGGTTCTCCAGAAGGAGGACAAGGAAGGCCGCCTGATCCTCTCGAAGAAGCGCGCTCAGTACGAGCGTGCCTGGGGCACCATCGAGAAGATCAAGGAAGAAGACGGCATCGTCACCGGTACCGTCATCGAGGTCGTCAAGGGTGGTCTCATCCTCGACATCGGCCTCCGCGGCTTCCTGCCGGCCTCTCTCGTCGAGATGCGTCGCGTCCGCGACCTCCAGCCCTACGTGGGCAAGGAGCTCGAGGCGAAGATCATCGAGCTGGACAAGAACCGCAACAACGTGGTCCTGTCCCGCCGCGCCTGGCTCGAGCAGACCCAGTCCGAGGTTCGCCAGACGTTCCTCACCACCCTGCAGAAGGGTCAGGTCCGCTCCGGCGTCGTCTCCTCGATCGTCAACTTCGGTGCCTTCGTGGACCTGGGTGGCGTCGACGGTCTCGTCCACGTCTCCGAGCTGTCCTGGAAGCACATCGACCACCCGTCCGAGGTTGTCGAGGTCGGCCAGGAGGTCACCGTCGAGGTTCTCGACGTGGACATGGACCGCGAGCGTGTCTCCCTGTCGCTGAAGGCGACGCAGGAGGACCCGTGGCAGCAGTTCGCCCGGACCCACCAGATCGGTCAGGTCGTCCCGGGTAAGGTCACCAAGCTGGTTCCGTTCGGTGCGTTCGTCCGCGTGGACGAGGGCATCGAGGGTCTGGTCCACATCTCCGAGCTGGCCGAGCGCCACGTGGAGATCCCGGAGCAGGTCGTCCAGGTCAACGACGAGATCTTCGTCAAGGTCATCGACATCGACCTTGAGCGTCGCCGGATCTCGCTGTCGCTGAAGCAGGCCAACGAGTCCTTCGGTGCCGACCCGGCGTCGGTCGAGTTCGACCCGACCCTGTACGGCATGGCCGCGTCTTACGACGACCAGGGCAACTACATCTACCCCGAGGGCTTCGACCCCGAGACCAACGACTGGCTCGAGGGCTTCGACAAGCAGCGCGAGGCCTGGGAGACCCAGTACGCCGAGGCGCAGCAGCGCTTCGAGCAGCACCAGGCTCAGGTCATCAAGAGCCGCGAGGCCGACGAGGCCGCTGCCGCCGAGGGCGCTGCCGCCCCGGCCGCCGGTGGCAACGCCGGTGGCGCGGGCATCTCGGGTGGTTCGTACTCCTCGGAGTCGGACGAGACCTCTGGCGCCCTGGCGTCGGACGAGGCCCTGGCCGCGCTCCGCGAGAAGCTGGCCGGCGGCCAGAGCTGATCGCAGCGCGCATCACACTCCGGTGTGAGCCGAGCTGAATCGCGTGGAACGGTAAGGCCCGTCCCCTTCGGGGGGCGGGCCTTACCGCGTTCTCCCGTCCGGTCTTCCCCTCGTGATCCGTTGTGTTCCGGTGAATGCGGCCAACTGGGGAATGGCCGGGCCGCCTTGGACGTTCTTGGCTGGGAACGAGGCGAGGAGGAGTGGTGACGGTGCTTGATCCACAGGGTTTGTACGAATGGGATGCCAAGGGCCTGGCGGTGGCCGACCTGGCGGTCGCCCAGGACTCGGCCGGGCTGGTCATGCTGTACCACTTCGAGGGGTACATCGACGCGGGTGAAGCCGGCGAGCAGATCGTCGAGCGGCTCCTGGACACCTTGCCCCACCAAGTGGTCGCCCGCTTCGACGCGGACCGGCTGGTGGACTACCGGGCCAGGCGCCCGCTGCTGACCTTCCAGCGCGACCGCTGGACGGAGTTCGAGGAGCCCCGGCTGGAGGTCCGGCTCGTCCAGGACGCCACCGGAGCGCCGTTCCTGCTGCTGTCCGGCCCGGAACCGGACGTGGAGTGGGAGCGCTTCTCCGTCGCCGTCCGGCAGATCGTCGAGCGCCTCGGCGTCCGGCTCTCGGTCAACTTCCACGGCATCCCGATGGGCGTCCCGCACACCCGTCCCGTCGGCATCACCCCGCACGGCAACCGCACCGACCTCATGCCGGGCCACCGCAGCCCCTTCGACGAGGCCCAGGTGCCGGGCAGCGCGGAGTCCCTCGTGGAGTTCCGCCTGGCTCAGGCCGGGCACGACGTGCTGGGTGTCGCCGCGCACGTACCGCACTACGTCGCGCGCTCCGCGTACCCGGACGCCGCGCTGACGGTGCTGGAGGCGATCACGGCGGCGACGGGGCTGGTCCTGCCGGCCGTGGCGCACGCCCTGCGCACCGAGGCGCACCGCACGCAGACGGAGATCGACCGGCAGATCCGGGAGGGCGACGAGGAGCTGGTGAGCCTGGTGCAGGGGCTGGAGCACCAGTACGACGCGGCCGCCGGGGCCGAGACCCGCGGCAACATGATCGCCGAGCCGGCGGAGCTGCCGTCGGCGGACGAGATCGGCCGCGAGTTCGAGCGGTTCCTGGCGGAACGCGAGGGCGAGAACTGACGTACGGGCGGGGCCCCCTATGCTGCGGGGCATGCTGAAAGTAGGCCTGACGGGCGGAATCGGTGCCGGCAAGAGCGAGGTCTCGCGACTGCTGGCGGGGTACGGGGCGATCGTCGTCGACGCCGATCGGATCGCGCGCGAGGTCGTGGAGCCCGGTACGCCGGGGCTCGCGGCCGTCGTGGAGGCCTTCGGGGAGTCGGTGCTGACCGCGGAGGGGACGCTGGACCGGCCGAGGCTGGGATCCATCGTGTTCGCGGACCCGGCGAAGCTCCGGACGCTGAACTCGATCGTGCACCCCCTGGTGGGGGCCCGGTCGGCGGAGCTGGAAGCCGCCGCGGGGGCCGATGCGATCGTGGTGCACGACGTACCGCTGCTCGCGGAGAACGGCCTGGCGCCGCTCTACGACCTGGTCGTCGTGGTGGACGCGACCCCCGAGACGCAGCTGACGCGGCTGACCGCGCTGCGCGGGATGGCCGAGGAGGAGGCGCGGGCCCGGATGGCCGCGCAGGCCACGCGGGAGCAGCGGCTCGCCGTGGCGACCCTTGTGATCGACAACGACGGGCCGCTGGAGGCGCTGGCACCCCAGGTGCGCACGGTGTGGGACGAGCTCACGGCGCGGGCGAAGGGCGGGTCCGCCTGACGGGCGCGGCTGACGGGTCGGCCCGACGGGTCCGGCTGAGGTGTCTGTCCGACGGGTCCGGCTGACGGGACCCGGCTGACGTGTGCATGGAATAGCGGGTGGGGCAGGGGCGTTGAACGCGCCTGGAGAGGGAAGGATTTCGAACGTGTCCGAGACCGCGCGCCCCACACCGTCCAGCCCGGAAACCCACGTCATCGACTACCGGGCCGCCGAGCAGCTGCTCGCCGCCCGGGACCCGCGCGGCGCGGTCAAGCTGCTCGACTCGGTCATAGCCGCCCACCCGGAGAACACGGCGGCACGGCTGCTGCGCGCCCGGGCCTTCTTCGCGGCAGCGCAACTACGACCGGCCGAGTTGGAGTTCGAACTGGTGCTGGAGCGGGAGCCGGACAACGCCTTCGCGCACTTCGCGCTGGCCCGTACGTTCGAGCGCTCAGGCCGGCCCGAGCAGGCGCGCAAGCACTTCCGCCTCGCAGCGGCCCTCGACCCGCAGCCCGAGTACCTGGCGGCGGCCCGCTTCGAGGGCCCGGCCGCAGAGGGCCAGGCCGGAGCCGGCCCCGCCTGACTCACCGGCTGTGTGGCGGCTCGTACGGCGGGATGTCCCGACCGGGCTGGTAGTGCGGCCCCTGGCGGATGTGGCGCACGATCATGAGCAGGTCCACGGCCACGACCGCCGCCAGCGCCCCGCAGGCGGCCGCCCACCCGGGACGGCCCGCCAGCGCGAACAGGACCGTGCCGGCGGCAGCCCAGACCAGCCCCCAGACACCCAGCCAGAACCGCAGCCGCAGTGGACTGCGCGCGGTCACCGGCTCATTCCCGGAACGCATGGCCATCGCCTCTCATGTCCATGGTCCCACTCCTCCTGGTCAGGGGTTGAGCTTGTTCACGGCCCGGGTGGTCGTCTTCTTGAAGTCGGCGACCGGGGCGTGGGACAGGTCGCCCATCTCCCCCCACTGCACGACGGTCACGGTGGAGCCGTCGCGCCCGATGCCGTACAGGTGCACGCCGGGCTCGGAGTCGGGGATCGAGGTGTGGACCCCGTAGACGTGCGCGCCCTCCTCGACCGGGAGTGTGCCGTAGTCCTGCCAGGAGGCGGTCCCGCCCGGGGTCGTGCGCAGCCAGTCGGCCGCGCAGGCGGCGACCTTGCGCTCCAGGACGCCGGCGAGCCCGGCCGCCGCGGAGGGCGAGGCGGAGCGTACGGAGACCTGCACGGCGCCGGTGTCGTATTCCGTGCCGAAGACGCGGTGCCAGCTGCCGGCGGCCGGAAGCACGCCCTCCAGGCAGAACGGCGCGGACTCGGGCAGACCCTTGGTGACCGCGCCGGCGTACCAGGGCGAGGTGGGGTGAGGCGGAAGATCGGTGCCGGCCAGGAAGCCGGGCGCGGTGGCGGCCGCGGCGGGGGTGGAGGCGGTCAGGACGAGCGCGGCCGCCGCCGCGACGAGGGCGGTGGTGAGCGTGGAGGCGGTGCCGGAACGACGGAACATGGTCGGTTCTCCCCGTGAGTGCTGTGGTGGTGGGTGCCTGACGAGCCTGTTCCCCGGACGGCGTGGCGGGCGACGGATCGCGGCGAATCCGGGACGCTGGAACGGCCGTACGGACCGTCACCTGGGGGAACACCTCATGCATGGAACGCGGTCGCGGGACGCGGAACGGGGGAGAGCGTGAGCGAGGCCGAGAATTTCGCACGGTTGCTGCGGGAGCTGAAGGAGCGTGCCGGGCTCAGTTACGGCGCCTTGGCGCGCCGGTTGCACACGAGTACGTCGACGCTGCACCGGTACTGCAACGGGGAGGCGCTGCCGGCGGAGTTCGCGGTGGTGGACCGCTTCGCCCGGGCCTGCGGGGCGACGCAGGGGCAGGCGGTGGACCTGCACCGGGCGTGGCTGCTGGCGGACGCGCGGCGGCGTGCCGGAGCCGCGGCGGAGCCGGTGCCTGTGGCCGGGCCTGGGCCGGATCCGGTGGCCGCGCCTGGGCCGGAGCCTGCGGCCGCGCCTGAGCCTGAGCCTGAGCCTGAGCGGACTGTGGTGGTGGCGCCGGAGCCCGAGCCCGAGCCCGAGCCGGAGCCGGTGGCCCGGACGGCCTGGTACCGGCGGCGGGCGGCCGTGGTCGCCGCCGCGGGCGTGAGCGCCGGGGCGGTGGCCGTGGCGCTGCTGGCGGCGGCCGGGCCCGAGCGGGGCGCGCCGCACACGGGCGGACGTACGGGTACGAGAGCGAGCGCCGGTACGAGCGCGCCGGTGTCCGCGGGACCGGGGTCCGCCTCGGCACCGGCGGCGGGCGCACCGGAACCGACGCCGCCGGCCGGGTCGACGCCGCCGGCCGGGTCGGCGTGGCCGGCGCCCGGCAGGACCTCCGCGTCACCGTCGGCGTCGGCCCCGGGCCGGGCTCCGGTCGTGCCCCTGAAGGCGGCGGTCCGGTCGCACGTGTGGAGCGCGGGCTGCGACCACGCCTACCTGAGCGAGCGCGGTCCCGGATCGGTGCCCCCGCCGCCCGTGGAGG
>NZ_JBSGZP010000034.1:0-22273 GCF_053611065.1 Streptomyces sp. NPDC054840 | reverse complement strand
GGGCGTAGGCGGCCAGGTGATGTCCGCCCGCCCGGTCGGTGGCGGTGGCGGGCCCGCCCTCGCGGCCCACCCGGGCCAGCAGCGCGGACAGGGCCTCCCAGGCCGGAGCCGGCAGCTCCGGGCCCGCCGCCCGGCCGCCCGGCCACAGGGCGACCGAGCCGCCCAGGCTCGCCGCGAGCCTGGCCAGCACCGCGGGGACCGGGTCGGGGCGGGCCGCGGCCGCCGCCAGGGCCTGCTGGGCCTCGGTGACCCGGCGCAGCTCCCGGGTCCGGGCCTCCGCCATCAGCCGCCCCACCGCGCGGGCGACCGCCGAGAAGGGGGTCCGCGGCGGGACCTCCAGCAGCGGCAGCCCGTGCCGGGCGCAGGCCTCGGCCAGCGCGGCCGGCACCTCCTCGTGCACCGGGGCCACACCGAAGCCGAGCGCGGCCGCCCCCGCCCCGGCCAGCCGGGCCACGTAGCCGTCGGGGTCGTCGGCGGGACCCGCCCCGGCGGTCAACAGCAGCTCACCGCCGAGCAGGTACGGGGAGGGGTCGGGCATCTCGGAGGCGTGCACCCCGTGCACCCCGGCCGTGGCCGGCCCGGCCCGGTGGCGCAGACCGAGTTCCCGGTCACCCAGCAGCGCGGCGAGGAGCACCGGCGGGGTGAGCGGCTCCCCGGCGGGCCCGGCGGGCCCGGCAGGCCCGGCAGGCCCGGCGGGCCCGGCAGGCCCGGCAGGTCCGGCGGGGCCGGCGGGGCCGTTGCCGTACTCCGGATCGCGGGGAGCGGCGGATGGACCGAGCCCGGGAGGACCGGGAGGACCGGACATGGATACTCCGTACATTTCAGCTCTGCCGGATGGATGAAACGTACACTCCCCACCCCCGGGTGGCCCGCTTACGCTCGAAGTACCGCACACGTCAGGCCAGAGAAAGAGGCACAGCCATGAGCACGCAGCCGCGCGGCCCCGTCGACTCCTCCCGCATCCCGCGCTACGCGGGCCCGGCGACCTTCGCCCGACTGCCCCGCCTCGACGAGGTCGGCTCCGCCGACGTCGCCGTCGTCGGCGTGCCCTTCGACTCCGGCGTGTCCTACCGCCCCGGCGCCCGCTTCGGCGGCAACGCCATCCGCGAGGCGTCGCGCCTGCTGCGCCCGTACAACCCGGCCCAGGACGCCTCCCCGTTCGCGCTCGCCCAGGTCGCCGACGCCGGCGACATCGCCGTGAACCCCTTCAACATCAACGAGGCCGTCGAGACGGTCGAGGCCGCCGCCGACGAGCTGCTGTCCGCCGGCTCCCGCCTGATGACCCTGGGCGGCGACCACACCATCGCCCTCCCGCTGCTCCGCTCCGTCGCGAAGAAGCACGGCCCCGTCGCGCTGCTCCACTTCGACGCGCACCTGGACACCTGGGACACCTACTTCGGCGCCGAGTACACCCACGGCACCCCGTTCCGCCGCGCCGTCGAGGAGGGCATCCTCGACACCGAGGCGCTCTCGCACGTCGGTACGCGCGGCCCGCTGTACGGCAAGCAGGACCTGGACGACGACGCCAAGATGGGCTTCGGCATCGTCACCTCGGCCGACGTCTACCGCCGCGGCGCCGACGAGGTGGCCGACCAGCTGCGCCAGCGCATCGGCGACCGCCCGCTGTACATCTCCATCGACATCGACGTGCTCGACCCGGCGCACGCGCCCGGCACCGGCACCCCGGAGGCGGGCGGCATGACCTCCCGCGAGCTGCTGGAGATCATCCGCGGTCTGTCCTCCTGCAACCTCGTTTCCGCCGACGTCGTCGAGGTCGCCCCGGCGTACGATCACGCCGAGATCACCTCGGTCGCGGCCTCGCACACCGCGTACGAGCTGACGACGATCATGTCGCGACAGATCGCGCAGGCGAAGGGCAAGTAAGCGAAGTGACGCACGACCACGACCTGGTACTCCGCCCCACCGAAGCCCAGAAGGCGGCCGCGCTCGCGCCGCCGCCGGGGCGGACGGGCGGGGACCTGGTCGTGGAAACGCTGCGCGGCCTCGGCGCGACCACCGTCTTCGGTCTGCCCGGCCAGCACGCGCTCGCCCTCTTCGACGCGGTCGGCCGCTCCGACCTGCGCCTCGTGGGGCTGCGTACGGAGAACAACGCCGGCTTCGCGGCCGACGCCTACGGCCGGATCACGGGCGAGGCGGTGCCGCTGCTGCTCTCCACCGGCCCGGGCGCGCTGATGGCGCTGCCCGCCCTGGCGGAGGCGGCGGCCGCCTCGGCCCCGGTCCTCGCGATCTCCTCCCAGGTCCCGGTGGCGGGCCTGGGCGGCGGGCGGCGCGGGCACCTGCACGAGCTGCGGGACCAGTCGGCGTCCTTCCGGGACGTGGTCAAGTCCGTCCACACGGTCCGCACCCCCTCCCAGATCCCCTCCGTGATCGCGGAGGCCTGGGAGTCGGCCCTGACCGCCCCGCACGGCCCGGTGTTCGTCGAGATCTCCGAGGACGTGCTGCGGGCCGAGACCGTCATCCCGCAGGTCACGGGCGTGGACGCGACCCCGCACGAGCTCGCCCCGCGGCCCGAGCTGACGGCGCTCGCCGCCCACTGGCTGGAGAACGCCACCCGCCCGGTGATCATCGCGGGCGGCGGTGTCGTCCGCTCGGACGCGGCGGGCAAGCTCAAGCAGCTCGCGGAGCGCCTGAACGCACCCGTCGTCACCACCTTCGGCGGCAAGGGCGCCTTCCCGTGGACCCATCCGCTCTCCCTCCAGTCCTGGCTGGAGGACCGCCACATGACCGACTTCCTGGAGGACGCGGACGTCCTGCTGGTGGTCGGCTCGGGCCTCGGTGAGCTCTCGTCGAACTACCACACGTTCTTCCCGACGGGCCGGGTCGTCCAGATCGAGGCGGACCTCGGCAAGCTGGAGTCGAACCACGCCGGCCTCGGCATCCACGCCGACGCCCGCCTGGCGCTGCAGGCCCTGCTGGAGACGGTGGCCGAGCGCGAGGACGCCGGTGCCCCCGAGCGGGTCCGCGCCGTGCTGGCGGACATCGCGGCCCGCCTCGCCACCCAGGACGTGGCCCTGGAGCAGGAACTGCTCGGCTCGATCCGGGCCGCTCTCCCGGCCCGCTCCCCGTCCTTCTGGGACATGACGATCCTCTCCTATTGGGCCTGGTCCGCCTTCGACCCCAAGCACCCCAACACCATGCACTCGGCCCAGGGCGCGGGCGGCCTCGGCTACGCCTTCCCGGCGGCCCTCGGCGCGTGCGTGGCGGAACCGGGCACCCCGGTGCTGGCGGTGTCCGGCGACGGCGGCGCGATGTACTCGGTCGCGGACCTGGCCACGGCGAAGCAGTACGACCTCGACGTCACCTGGCTGATCGTGGACGACGGGGGCTACGGCATCCTGCGCGAGTACGGCTGCGGGACGGGCACCGAGCTGGCCGGCCCCGACTTCGTGGCCCTGGCCCAGTCCTTCGGCGTCCCGGCCGCCACCACGACCGCGGAGTCGCTGACCGCCGACCTCAAGAAGGCACTGGCGACCCCGGGCCCCTCGGTGGTGGTCCTTCCGGCCAAACTGCGGATGTTCGCTCCGACCCACCTCTAGGGGCGTCCGCGGGCTGGTTAGGGTGGTCACGATCAGGCGTTGGCGGAGCACGAGGGGAGCAGTGTCGTTCGAGGAAGAATGGGGCCGGCACAAGCAGGCGGCCGCCGGGTCCGCCGACCCGTCGCCGCAGATGCGGTTGAACCAGCTCCCCGCCGACCAGGGCGGCTCCCCGGCGCCCGGCGCCGGTGCCGGGTACGGGGTGCTGGCCATCACCCCGCCCGAGAAGAAGAAGGCGGCCAACACCATCGAGAACGTCCTGCAGCCCGGCACCACGAAGGCGGCGGACGCGGCCGACGAGCCCACCAAGAACGCGGTCAAGGCCTTCAGCGGCTGGGCGACGGCGGCAGGCCTGTCGAAGGCGCACACGCACTGGGACGACCAGGTGAAGCGCCTGATGGGGCGCCTGAACTCGGAGAAGACGGGACTGCGCGGGGCTTCGACGCTCCTCTCCGGAACCGATCAGCTGACGGGCAGCAGCTTCCAGCCCGTGCAGTCCAAAGTCACCGGAGTCTAGGGAGAGCCGTGCCGAACTACACCGAAGTCATGCAGACGGACCTCTCCGCGCTCACCACCGCCGCCGACGGTTGGAAGGACATGGCGAGGCAGTTCAAGACGATGGAGGACGTCTACAAGGACGAGGTGCAGAGCGTCTCCTCGGGCAACGGCTGGCTGGGCTCCAGCCAGCAGGCCGCCGCCACCCAGTCCTCCATGACGCGCCGGGAGTTCGCGGCGGCTCAGAAGGAGGCGCTGGCCATGGAGTCCCTGCTCCGTGACGCGCACTCCCGGCTGACCGACCTCAAGGGCCGAGTGGTGTCGGCCGTGGCGGACGCCAAGACCGCCGGCATGAAGGTGTCGGACGCCGGCATCGCGAGCTACGACTTCAGCAAGGCCGACCCGGCCTCCGTGAACGCGATCCGCCACGACCCCGACCTCCCGGAGATCGAGCGGTCCTGGACGAGCCGGATCGGCGACTCGGTCAAGGCGATCACGGAGTTCGACCAGGACGTCAAGACGGCCCTGCTGAACGCGTCGGGGGCCGACGGGACCGCGATGTTCGGCTTCAACTCCAAGCCCGTCAACGACGTCGAGGCCGTGGAGGCGCTGGCCCTCACCCAGAAGATCCGCGACGGCAAGGCCTCGCCGGAGGAGCTGCGGCACTACAACGACGTCCTCAAGCAGAACTCCGGGGACCAGCACTTCGGCGAGGCGTACCTGCACGCGCTGGGGCCGAAGGACACGCTGCTGCTGGCCGACCAGATGAACCTGGCGTCCAACGACCGCGGCACGTCGGCGGCCGACAAGAAGCTCTACGAGTCGATCAATTCCGGCCTCGCGGGGACGATCGCCTCGGGCACCAAGGATCCGGCCAGCTACGCCTACAAGCCGTTCGTCGACGGGCTCAAGGAGCAGGGCGCGCAGCTCCTCGACAAGGGCGCGAGGCCGATGTACGGATACCAGGCACTCGTCACCGTGATGGCGAACGCAGCGGCTACGGCAAGCAGTTCCTCAACGACCTCGGCGACGGCATGATCGAGGCCGAGAAGTCGAAGCCGCACATGTACGACCACGCATGGGACTCCCAGCGCCCGAACCTGGTCTCCGACCCGCTGGACGGCCTGCTGGGCATCATGGCCAAGGACCCGGACTCGGCGACGTACTTCCTCGACCCCGAGGCGCCCGGCAACAAGAACGAGCACCTGAAGTACATGCTCGACGACCGGGAGATGCCCGACCCCTGGTTCTCGACCGGCGTCGGCCAGCCGATGGAGATGCAGGGCGACAAGACGGCAGGCCTGGGCGCGGCCATCCAGGCGGCGGCCACGGGCCACTTGGACGGCGAGAAGCTGGGCCCGCCGGGACCCCACACCGAGGGCCAGGCGCGGGTGATGCACGAGGCGATCCAGCTGCTCGACGCCGATATGAAGGGCGACGAGTTCAAGGAGGACCTGGAGGGCCTGCAACAGCCGATGGCGAAGGCGCTGGTCGACTACGTCAGCGACACCCACGAGATCCTCGGCGGCCAGAACTCCGACCTGGGATACGTCGGGGGCCGCGACTCCATCCACGGTTCGGGCGACAATGCCCAGATCGCGGTCGGCCAGGGCAGCCTGATCCGCGTGATGCGCGGAATCGCGGACGACGGCCCGGCCTACGCCCTGATGGTCGAGGCGGAGCGGGCGTACTCGGCGGACCAGCTCGCGACCGCGGCCTCGTACAAGGCCGACTCCCCGCATGCGGTCAGTGCTGACTGGGACAACCGTGCGCATGACATCGGGGTGGCGGCCGGTGCCCTCAACGGCATCGGGGCCGACGTCTACAAGGACAAGGAAGACGACCGGGTGGAGTGGGCGGAGGGCACGTCCGAGCATTCGGCTGCCGCCGCCAACGGGCTCATCGGTGAGATTCCGGTCGTGGGCACGGTCGGTGGCTCGTTGATCGACTCCCTCAAGTACGAGTGGGTGAAGGACGTCAAGGACGCGGCCGAAGAGCTGAGCAAGCAGGAATCCAGCAAGAACTACGCGGCGGGTGTGGAGGGGACCAATCGCTTGCTCGATGCATGGGGAGGCGAGCGGAAGATCGACGACGATCCCGCGTTCACGCACGCCAAGAACGAGGCGGGCGAGGGATACACCACCGGACGGGAAGCTGCTCGTGCACACCTCAGGCCCTGACGTGCTCAAGATTCTCGGACGCTCGACGGCTGCGCTCGTCTGTGCCGTGATGCTGGCATCGTGCACCTCGGGCGGCTCCGAGGCGAAGGCTGTGAACCCGTGTGGGATCAGCGCTTCCTCGGAGGAAGACGCGCTCATCCGGGAGATCCTCGCTACCGAGGACTTCGAGACGAGGGCCTTCAAGTCCACGAGCGAGCTGGTGGACAAGGTGAAACGGGCACTGCCGGGCATGCGGCCGGGCAAGAATTCGTACTTCAACGCCGCATGCCGCTACCGGGTGGAAGACGAGCATCGCGCCGTCAGCGCGACCTTCTCCTTCGGCTGGTCCCCTCGGGTACCTCCGGGGCCCCCTTCCAACGGGGTGTCCTACGAACTGAACGGCGCAAGCGGTGTCACGAGCACGAGCGGGTCCAGCTCCACGCTGCTCGTCCAGTGCGATCTGCCTGGTGAACTCGGAGCGCAGTCGCGGAACGTGTGGTTCTCGGCGGACGCCTATTTCTCAGTCATGCCTGCCACCGGGGCGGATGTGGTGGACCAGGCGGGTAAGGACCGGCGGATGACCCTCACGTACCTCATGACCCGCCGCGTCACCGAGGCGCTCGGCTGCGAGAACAAGCCGCTGGCGAAGCCCCCCGTGGTGAAGCCCCTGCCCGCCCCCTGACCGGGGCCGCGCGTGCTGAGGGTGACGAGGCCTTCAGCCGTCAGTCACCATGCCGACCGTCGGCGGCCTCGTCCGCGTCCTCGTAGGTGTGGAGGAGGAGGCTGACCACGGCCACGCCCAGCGCCGTCCCCAGCCGGGCCCACGGGTTTTCGGTCAGCAGTCCGACGATCTTCGCCGCGAGCAGCGCGACGAGGAACGCGGTGACGTAGGGGACGACGGAGCGGACGGTCCGCTGCATGAAGCCGGTGTCGGTGCCGGTGCCGGTCGGGTGTTCGTGGTGAGCGGACATGGCCCTCGATCCCTTCGCTGCGCCACCGCGATCGGCGGGCGGCCGACTTCCAGCATCGCCAGCGCACCCCATCCGCTACAGATCCGGAAAGTCGTGACTTGACAGGTCCGGCCCCGCCTCCCGTCCCGGTCGGACCCGCTCCACGCGCCCCCGCCGTACGGCAGTGCGATTGTTGCGGCGGGATGAAATCCGCCGGTCGGAGCGTTGGCGCTTCCGGCAGGACAGGACGAACGGGGAGGCCTCACGTGGCGGCGGCAGAGACAGCGGCTGGGGAGAAACAGGGCTGGGGCAAGCGGCTGGCGGCCTACACCTGGCGGTACAGGACCAATGTGCTGCTCGCGCTCGGCTCCTCGCTGGCCGGCATGGCCGTCATGGCGGTCGTGCCGCTGGTCACCAAGGTGATCATCGATGAGGTCATCGGGAACGAGACCAAACCCATGGCTCCCTGGGCCGGCATGCTCATAGCCGCGGCCCTGCTCGTGTACGTGCTGACCTACATACGCAGGTACTACGGCGGGCGGCTCGCCCTCGACGTGCAGCACGACCTGCGCACCGACATGTACGCCACGATCGCCCGCCTCGACGGGCGGCGGCAGGACGAGCTGAACACCGGCCAGGTCGTCGGCCGCGCCACCAGCGACCTCCAGCTGATCCAGGGCCTGCTCTTCATGCTGCCCATGACGATCGGGAACTTCCTGCTCTTCGGGATGTCCCTCGGGATCATGCTCTGGCTCTCGCCGCTGCTGACCCTCGTCGCCCTGCTCATGGCCCCCGCCCTGTGGTTCATAGCCAAGCGCAGCCGCAAGAAGCTCTTCCCCGCCACCTGGTGGGCCCAGGGCCAGGCCGCCGCCGTCGCGACCGTCGTCGACGGGGCCGTGACCGGTGTCCGGGTCGTCAAGGGCTTCGGCCAGGAGGAGCAGGAGACCGGCAAGCTGCGCGAGGCCGGCCGCCGGCTGTTCGCCGGGCGGTTGCGGACCATCCGGCTCAACTCCCGCTACACTCCCGCCCTCCAGGCCGTCCCCGCGCTCGCCCAGGTCGCCATGCTGGCCCTCGGCGGCTGGATGGCCACCCAGGGCCAGGTCACCCTCGGTACCTTCGTCGCCTTCTCCACCTACCTCGCCCAGCTCGTCGGACCCGTCCGCATGCTCGCCATGGTCCTCACCGTCGGACAGCAGGCCCGAGCCGGCGTGGAGCGCGTGTTCGAGCTCATCGACACCGAGCCCGAGATCCGCGAGGGCACCCACGAGCTGCCCGCCGACGCGCCCGCCACCGTCGAGTTCGACGACGTCCACTTCGGCTACGACCCCGAGCGGCCGGTCCTGGACGGGTTCTCGCTCTCCGTGGCCCAGGGCGAGACCGTCGCCGTCGTGGGGTCGTCGGGCAGCGGCAAGTCCACCGTCGCGCTCCTGCTCCCCCGCTTCTACGACGTCGACGGCGGCACCGTCCGCGTCGGCGGCCACGACGTCCGCGAGCTGACGTACGACTCCCTGCGCGGCGCGATCGGCCTGGTCCCCGAGGACTCCTTCCTCTTCTCCGACACCATCCGCGCCAACATCGCCTACGGGCACCCCGGCGCCACGGAGGAGCAGATCGAGGCCGCGGCCCGGGCCGCCCAGGCCGAGGGGTTCATCCAGGCCCTGCCCGCCGGGTACGACACCAAGGTCGGCGAGCAGGGGCTCACCCTTTCCGGCGGCCAGCGCCAGCGCATCGCCCTCGCCCGCGCCATCCTCACCGACCCCCGGCTGCTGCTCCTCGACGACGCCACCTCCGCCGTCGACGCCCGCGTCGAGCACGAGATCCACGAGGCCCTGCGCTCCGTCATGGCGGGCCGCACCACCCTGCTGATCGCCCACCGCCGCTCCACGCTCGCGCTGGCCGACCGGATCGCCGTACTCGACCGCGGGCGGCTCGCCGACATCGGGACGCACGAGCAGCTGGAGGGCCGGTCCGCGCTCTACCGCAGGCTGCTCACCGACCCGGACGCGCTCGGCGCCGCCTCGCCGCGCACCCCGGACGCCCGGGTGATGACCGAGTTCGAGCGCGAGCTCGACCGGGACCTCGAACGCGGCATCGAGCTGGAAGCCGAGATCGACTCGGAGCCCGTCAACGCCAAGCGCCGGGTCGCCGGCGGGGTCACCCCCGAGCTCTGGCGCCGCCAGGAGGATGCCGAGGGTGCCGCCGCCACCGCCGTCCCGGGAGCGGCCCCCGCCGCTGGTGGCGCGCCCGGAGCAGGGCATTCCATGGCCGGCTCCGTCGCCGGCATGCCCGCCACCCCCGAACTGCTCGCGCAGGTGGCCGCGCTGCCGCCCGCCGACGACCTGCCACAGGTGGACGAGACCCGCGCCGCTTCCGCCGAGGAGAGTTACGGCCTGCGCCGGCTGCTCCACGGGTTCTGGGCGCCGCTCGCCATCAGCCTCGGCCTCGTCGCCGCGGACGCGGGGGCCGGACTGCTGCTGCCGATCCTGATCCGGCACGGCATCGACCAGGGCGTGGAGCAGGCCGTGCTCGGCGCCGTCTGGGTGGCCGCCGGACTCGCCCTCGCCGTCGTCGTGGCGCAGTGGGCCGCGCAGGTCGCCGAGACCCGCATGACGGGCCGTACCGGCGAGCGCGTGCTGTACGCGCTGCGCGTCAAGATTTTCGCCCAGCTCCAGCGCCTCGGCCTCGACTACTACGAGCGCGAGCTGACCGGCAAAATCATGACCCGGATGACCACGGACGTGGACTCGCTGAGCTCCTTCCTGCAGACCGGGCTCGTCACCGCCGTGGTCTCGGTCTTCACCTTCTTCGGCATCCTGATCGCGCTGCTCGTCCTGGACGTCGAGCTCGCGCTGATCGTCTTCGCGACCCTGCCCGTCCTGGTCGTCGGGACGATCGTGTTCCGCCGCAGGTCGGTCGCCGCCTACGAGCTCGCCCGCGACCGGGTCAGCCTGGTCAACGCCGACCTCCAGGAGTCCGTCTCGGGCCTGCGCATCGTCCAGGCCTTCCGCCGCGAGGGATCTGGCGCCAAGCGCTTCGCCGAGCGCAGCGACTCGTACCGCGAGGCCCGGGTCCGCGGCCAGTGGCTGATATCCGTCTACTTCCCCTTCGTGCAGCTGCTGTCCTCGGGAGCCGCTGCGGCCGTGCTGATCGTGGGCGCGGGCCGGGTGGAGGCCGGCACGCTCACCACCGGTGCGCTGGTCGCGTACCTGCTCTACATCGACCTGTTCTTCGCGCCCGTCCAGCAGCTCTCCCAGGTCTTCGACGGCTACCAGCAGGCGACGGTCGCCCTCGGCCGCATCCAGGGGCTGCTGCGCGAACCCACCACCACCCCGCTGCCCGAGCGGCCGCGCGCGCTGGAAACGCCGGTCGGGGAGATCGTCTTCGACAACGTCCGCTTCCAGTACGGGACGGCCGAGGAGCGGGGCGAGACGGGCGAGGCCCTGGCCGGGATCAGCCTGCGGATACCCGCCGGGCAGACCGTCGCCTTCGTCGGCGAGACCGGAGCCGGTAAGTCCACGCTGGTCAAGATGGTGGCCAGGTTCTACGATCCGACCTCCGGCCGGGTCACCGCCGACGGCGCGGACCTAAGGGAGCTGGACCTCACGGCGTACCGCCACCGGCTGGGCGTCGTCCCCCAGGAGGCCTACCTCTTCCCGGGGACCGTCCGCGACGCCATCGCCTACGGGCGCCCCGGTGCGAGCGACGCCGAGGTGGAGGCCGCCGCCCGCGCGGTCGGCGCCCACGACATGATCGCCACCCTCGACGGCGGCTACCTGCACACCGTCGCCGAGCGGGGCCGCAACCTCTCCGCGGGCCAGCGCCAGCTGATCGCACTGGCCCGGGCCGAGCTCGTCGACCCGGACGTGCTGCTGCTCGACGAGGCCACCGCCGCCCTCGACCTGGCCACCGAGGCCCAGGTCAACCACGCCACCGACCGGCTCGCCGGCAAGCGCACCACCCTGGTGGTCGCGCACCGGCTGACCACCGCGGCGCGCGCCGACCGGGTCGTGGTCATGGACCGCGGCCGGGTGATCGAGGACGGCACCCACACCGAACTCCTGGCGCGCGGCGGCCGGTACGCCGAGCTGTGGCGCACCTTCGTCGGCGAGGACGAGCGGGCCGCGGCCTGAGCGGGCACCGAGAGGGAGGGGCCGCCCCGGGATCAGAACTCGCCGAACAGCAGGTTCCCCGGGGCGTCCTCGTCGGTGCCGGTGTAGTACTCGCGTACCGCGTCGAGCAGTTCGTCGACGGTGAGACAGCCGTCCCCGTCCCCGTCCGCGTCGATGCGGCGGAACAGCGCCTCCGTGTCGGCGGGGCCGAGCGGCAACCATCCGGGGGGTTCGGGCGTCGTACGAGCGTGCGTGCACTGTACGTATGACCGATCGGGGGGCAGGGTGTTGCAGGCATGGAGGAGGCGCGGCCGACGGGTCGCGTCCCTGGGGGTTTTCGCGGCGGCACTGTGGCTGTGCGCGGGCGGGCTGTTCGCGCCGCCGGCGGCGCAGGCCGCGACCGAGGGATGTGGGGGCCGGCTGGCCCGGACGGTGGCGTTCGAGACGGGTGAGGTGCGGGTCTACAAGAGCCGCAACCAGGCCTGCGCGATGACCGTGGCAAGGGTCTCCGGCGAGCGGCGCCGGATGGCGGTGAGCATCCAGCCGCGGGGCGGAGCCCCGGTGCGCGAGGCGGGAGGATTCACCCGCTATGCCGGCCCTGTCACTGTGGGCGCGATCAACCGCTGCGTCTATGTAAAGGGGGGCGTAGGGGCCGGATCCGTGGATTCCGGCTGGATTCTGTGCTGACGGACAGGCCCAACTAGGTCTGGTCAGTGGTGCGTTGCCCCGGCTAGGTTCACGGCGACCGAAGTGAACTCAAGGGGAGGGTGAATGCGCAAGACGCTCGGATGGCTGCTGTCGCTCGTGGTGCTCATCGGCACCATGGGCGCGGTCGGCTCCACGGCGCAAGCGGCCACCGCCGCACAGCCCGCGGCCGCCACGGACATCAAGGACCAGATCCTCGGCATTCCCGGGATGAGCCTGATCGAGGAGAAGCCGTACCCCGGCTACCGCTTCTTCGTACTGAACTACGAGCAGCCGGTGGACCACCGGCAGCCGTGGAAGGGCACCTTCAAGCAGCGCCTGACCCTGTTGCACAAGGACGTCTCGCGGCCGTCGGTGTTCTTCACCTCCGGCTACAACGTCAGCACCAGCCCGCGCCGCAGTGAGCCGACGACCATTGTCGACGGCAACCAGGTGTCCATGGAGTATCGATTCTTCACTCCGTCCCGGCCCGACCCGGCCAACTGGTCGAACCTGGACATCTGGCAGGCCGCCAGTGACCAGCACCGCATCTTCACCGCGCTGAAGAAGATCTACAAGAAGAACTGGCTGGCCACGGGCGGCAGCAAGGGCGGCATGACGGCGACGTACTACGAGCGCTTCTACCCGCGCGACATGGACGGCGTCGTCGCGTACGTCGCGCCCAACGACGTCGTCAACAACGAGGACTCGGCCTACGACCGGTTCTTCGCCAAGGTCGGCACCAAGGAGTGCCGAGACAAGCTGAACGCGGTCCAGCGCGAGGCCCTGGTGCGCCGTGAGCCGCTGGAGGCCAAGTACGCGGTCGCCGCCGCCGAGAACGGCTGGACCTTCACCACCGTCGGCGACCTCGACAAGGCCTACGAGGCCGTCGTGCTCGACTACGTGTGGGCCTTCTGGCAGTACAGCCTGCTCGCCGACTGCGCCTCGATCCCGGCCGCCGCCACCGCGAGCGACCAGCAGATCTGGGACACGATCGACGCGATCTCCGGCTTCTCGGCCTACGCCGACCAGGGACTGGAGACGTACACGCCGTACTACTACCAGGCGGGTACGCAGCTCGGGTCCCCGGACATCAAGCTGCCGCACCTGAAGGGCCTGAGCCGCTACGGCTACCAGCCGCCGCGCAACTTCGTGCCCGGCGACATCCCCATGACCTTCCAGCCGGGGGTGATGGCGGACGTGGACACGTGGGTGCGCAACAACGCCCACCAGATGCTCTTCGTGTACGGGCAGAACGACCCGTGGGGCGCCGAGCCGTTCCACCTCGGCTACGGGGTGCGCGACAGCTACGTGATGATCGCGCCGGGCGCCAACCACGGGGCGAACGTCGCCAAGCTGATGGACGGCGAGAAGGCCCTCGCCACCGCGAAGATCCTGCAGTGGGCCGGGGTGGCCCCGGCCGCCGCGCTCGCCGACGCGGGCAAGGCGGCGCCGCTGGCGGCGCCGGACGCGCAGCTCGACCAGCGCGACCCGGAGCGCGAGCAGCAGCTGCGGCCGTAGCCGGGAAGCCTGAACGGACGGGACACGCGGGCCGCGGGCCGCGGGCAGGCGCCTGAGCGATCAGCGCGTCAGCCCGTCAGCCCGTGGCCCAGCGGGTAGCGGCCCGGCACCGGGACGGGGAGGCGGCCGACGGGCCGCAGCGCCCCGGTGAGCACCCGGGCCGCCGCCCGCATCTCCACGTCCGTCCAGGAGTACGTCGCCAGCTCCGCCGCACAGGCCGGCAGCCGGGCCGGGTCGTACGGGTTGCGGACGGCCACGGTGATGACCGGGACGCCGGTCGCGATCAGGTCCGCCACCAGCGTGCGTTGCGGACTCTCGCCCTCAGGGACGTTGTACGTGCACACCAGCACGGCCGCGTGACCGGCCGCGGCGGCCACGGCGCGGGCCGGCGGCAATGCGGTGGCCCGGCAGCCCAGGGCGGTCAGCTCCCGGGCCAGTACGGCCGTAGGGGGGCCGGTGGTACCTGTGGGGGAGACCGGGTCCGTCCCGGTGACCAGCAGGCGTGGCTCTTCCGTCGCATCGAAGGGCACCAGCCCGCGGGGGTTGGCCAGCAGGGTCGTCGTGGCGGCCGCGATCGCGTCGGCGGCGTCGAGATGCTCCTGCGTGCCCACCACGGCGTCCACCTCCCGGCCCGTGGTGTACGCCTCGTCGAACAGTCCCCGGCGGGCCTTCAGTTCCAGGATCCGCAACACCGACTCCTCGATGCGCGCCTCCGTCAGTTCGCCCGACTCGACGGCCGCCCGCACGCTGCGCTGCGCGAGCGTCAGGTCCGGCGCGTTCAGCAGCTGGTCGCAGCCCGCCAGCAGGGCCAGTACGGGCACACGGTCGTCCCCGTACTTCCGGCGGACCCCGGCCATGTCCAGGGCGTCGGTGACCACCACCCCCTCGAAGCCGAGGCGTTCGCGCAGCAGACCGGTGACGATCGGCCGGGAGAGGGTCGCCGGGTCCCCCGATGGATCGAGCGCGGGGAAGACGATGTGCGCCGTCATGACGGCGTCCACGCCCGCCTCCACCGCGGCCCGGAAGGGCGGCTCGTCCAGCTCCTCCCAGGCGGCCCGGGTGTGCCGCATCACCGGCAGCCCGACATGGCTGTCGGTCTCGGTGTCCCCGTGGCCCGGGAAGTGCTTGGCGGTGGCGGCGACCCCGGCCCCCTGGTAGCCGCGGACCTGGGCGGCGACCAGCTCGGCCGCGGCCTGCGGGTCGGAGCCGAAGGACCGTACACCGATCACCGGATTGGCCGGATTGACGTTCACGTCGGCCACCGGCGCGTAGTCCTGCCGGATGCCCATGGCGGCCAGCTCGGAGCCCGCGATGCGCGCGGCCCGCCGGGCGTGGGCGGGGGAGCCGGCCGCGCCGAGCGCCATCGCCCCCGGGAGCAGGGTCGCGGGCTTGCCGATCCGGGCCACGGCGCCGTGCTCCTGGTCGGTGGAGAGCAGCAGGGGGATCCGGGCACCGGCGGTGAGGGCGGCCTCTTGGAGGCCGGCCGAGAGCGCGGAGATCTGCTGCGGGCCGCGGGTGTTGTGGGCCCAGGCGAAGTAGATGACCCCGCCGAGGTGGTAGCGGGAGACCAGCTCGGCGGCGGTGCGCACGCCGAAGGCCGCCAGGTTCCGCTCGGCGTCCGCCGGATCGGGATCGGTCGCCGAATGCCCGTAGGCCCGGGAGACGAAGAGCTGCCCGATCTTCTCGTCGAGGCTCATCCGGTCCACGAGGGCACGCAGCCGCGCCCGGCCGGGGCGGGGGCCCGGGGGCCGCGAGTCGTCGGGGGTGTGAGGGGGGCCCGCCGCGGCTGAAGCCGCCCCGGCGCCCGTGACGGCGACCATGGCGGCAGCGGCGAGCAGGTTCCGGCGCGAGGCGTGGTACGGCACGCGCCGGACCCTACTGCCGGGGTACGCCCGGAGGGTGACGGACACTCGGAAGGTCCCCCGGACGAGAGTGCCGAGGCACCCTGCCGCCTCCCGTCGGGCCTCCGCCTGCCGCCTGCCGCCTCCCGTCAAGCCTCCGCCTGCCGCCTGCCGCCTGCCGCCTGCCGCCTGCCGCCTGCCGCCTGCCGCCTCCCGTCACGCCTCCGCCTCCCGCTCCATGCCTCGGCCTCCCGCCTCCCGCTCTAGGCCTCCCGCCGGCCCTCCCAGTGCTCCTGCAGGCTCCGTACGGCCTCGGTGATCGCGGGGCGTCGAGCCGCCCCGGTCCGCCACAAGGCGTACAACCGGCGTACGGGGCCCGGCTCCAGCGGTACCGTCACGGCCCCCGGCGGCAGCGCACCGGTGCCCAGGCGGGGTACGACGGCCACCCCGAGGCCGGCCGCGACCAGCGCGACGATGGTGTGGTTCTCCTCCGCGACGTGCGCGATGTCGGGCTCGAATCCGGCGGCGCGCAGGGTCCGTACCAGCCAGTCGTGGCAGACCCGGCCGGGCGGCTGGCAGACCCAGCGCTCGCCGCCGAGGTCGGAGCGCCGGATGACCCGGCGCGTGGTGAAGGGATGCCCGGCCGGCACCACCAGGTCGCAGAGATCGTCCCCGATCACCGCCTGCTCGATTCCCTCGGGCGCTGGCAGCGGGGCGATGTCCCAGTCGTGTGCCACCGCCAGATCGGTGACTCCCCGGGCCACCAGTTCCACGGAGAGGTGCGGGTCCACCTCCGTGAGCCGGACGTCCAGCGCCGGATGCCGGCGGGCCAGATCGGCCAGTACCCGCGGCAGCAGCCCGCGCGCCGCCGAGGCGAACGCGGCCACCGTCAGCAGCCCGCTGGGCTGCCCGCGCCGCTCCTCCAAGGTGGTCTCGGTGCGCTCCACGATCGCCAGCAACTCCTGTGCCGCGTCGGCCAGATGGCGGGCCTCCTCGGTGAGCGCGACGCCGCGCCCCCGCCGCTCCAGCAGGGTGGTGCGGGTCTCCCGTTCCAGCTTGGAGATCTGCTGGGAGACCGCCGAGGGGGTGTAGCCGAGCGCGGCCGCCGCGCCGGCGACCGAGCCGTGGACGGAGACGGCGTGCAGGGCGCGCAGCCGGGCGAGATCGAGCATGCCCCCATCGTGGCACCGCACATATTCATAAGCAATGCTTCATCCATCACGGAAGACATCCGCGCTGGTGCTACATGATCAGGCGGTCGATGCTCAGAGCATGCGTCCCGTACACACCGCCCTCGCCGTGCTCGTCGCGGCCGTCTGGGGCTTCAACTTCGTGGTCATCGAGATCGGCCTCGACCACTTCCCGCCCCTGCTCCTGTCCGCTCTGCGCTTCCTCGTCGCCGCCCTGCCCGCCGTGTTCTTCGTCGGTCGGCCCAAGGCCGCCTGGAAGTGGATCGTCGGCGTCGGGGTCGCTCTCGGAGTCGCCAAGTTCGGCCTGCTCTTCACCGGCATGGACGCCGGCATGCCCGCCGGGCTGTCCTCGCTCGTGCTGCAGATCCAGTCCGTCTTCACGGCCGTCCTCGCCGCCGTCGTGCTGCGCGAGCGTCCGGGCCGGGTGCGCGTGCTCGGGATGGCCGTCGCGCTCGCCGGGATCGCGGTCGCCGCGGTGGACGGCGGGACCTCCGGACCGGTACTCGGCTTCACGCTGGTCGTGGCGGCCGCCGCCTGCTGGGGCGTGTCCAACGTCCTGACCCGCAAGGCCGCCCCGCCCGACGCCCTGAACTTCATGGTGTGGGTGTGCACGGTCCCGGTCCTGCCGCTGCTCGCGCTCTCGCTGCTGCTGGAGGGCCCGCAGCGGGACCTGGCCGCGCTACGGGCCCTGGACTGGTCCGGGGCGGCCGTCATCGGCTACGTCGCCTGGGTGTCCACCGTCTTCGGCTTCGCCGCCTGGAGCTACCTGCTGCGCCGCTACCCGGCCTCCTCCGTGGCCCCGTTCTCGCTGCTGGTCCCCGTCTTCGGGATGTCCTCGGCGGCCCTGGTCCTCGGGGAGTCCGTCTCGGGGCCGCGCTGGCTGGCGGCCGTACTGCTGGTGGGCGGGGTGGCACTGACTTCGCTGGCCCCGGCGCGGGCGGCCCGGCGGGCGCCGTCGCCGGCCGGGCTCAGTGCGGCCGGTCCTCCTGCAGCGGCAGCCGCCAGTCCTGTCCCGTCAGGCTCACCCCGTACGAGCGGTTCGGCCGCTCCGCGATCAGGGTGAACCCGGCCTTCAGGTAGAGCTCGCGGGCGTCGGTCAGCACGTCGTTGGTCCACAGCACCAGCTCGCGGTAGCCGACCGAACGGGCGAAGGCCACGACGGTGTCGACCAGCAGGGTGCCGACGCCGCGCCCGCGGCCCTCCCGGTCGACCAGGAGCAGCCGCAGCCGGGCGGTGCCGGGCGCACCCTCCTCCCGTACGCACATCACCGAGCCGACGGGCCGGCCGTCCAGCTCCGCGATCCACACCCGTTCGAGGTAGGGGTCGTGGTCCTGGGCGAAGTCCGCGACGATCCGGGCGACCAGGCCCTCGAAGTCGCTGTTCCAGCCGTACTCGGCGGCGTACAGCGCGCCGTGGCGCTGCACGATCCACCCCAGGTCCCCCGGTTCCGGGTCGCGGAGCCGCACGCTCTCAGCCATGGGGCAACTCTAGGCGGAGGGCGCGGCGGTGGGCCCCTCGAAGGGGAGGTTTCCTGCCGCCCGCTTCTTGCCGCCGCCGAGGATCTCGCCGGCAGACCGCCCGGGCCTCGTGCTGGAATGAAGATTCACTCACGCCTGAAACACTCCTTATGTGGGGATTCGCCAGCACCTTCAGTAGGCATTTGGTAACGGAAACATAAAGCTGTGGCTCGGGGTGCAACCGTGCGGGCGTATCGGGGGTCGTATGGTGCGTCGGGGCTTCCGGGGAGGGATCTGGGGGGATCGGGAAGTCCGACACGGGAGGGGTAACCGTGAGGGGGTCCGGCCGCGAGGCGGGACCCCCTTTGCGTTGCCGCCGCGCGCCGCGTTGCGTCGTCCCCTCGCGTCATCCCCTTCGCGTTGTCCACAGGACCGGCGCGCTGTCGGCGCCACCCGGTACTTTCGGGTCATGGCAGCAGCAGAGGGGGCGCCGCGGGCGGTGCAACTGGCGGTGGTCGACGGCGTGCTCGAACGCATCACCTACGCCAACGAGGAGAGCGGGTACACGGTCGCCCGCGTGGACACCGGCCGCGGCGGCGGTGACCTGCTCACGGTGGTCGGCTCGCTGCTGGGCGCACAGCCCGGCGAGTCCCTGCGCATGGAGGGCCGCTGGGGCTCCCACCCCCAATACGGCAAGCAGTTCACCGTGGAGAACTACCGGACCGTGCTTCCGGCGACCATCCAGGGCATCCGCCGCTACCTCGGCTCGGGCCTGATCAAGGGCATCGGTCCGAAGATCGCCGAGCGGATCGTCGACCACTTCGGCACCGACACCCTCGACGTCATCGAGGGCGAGCCGAAGCGGCTGATCGAGGTACCCGGGCTCGGCCCCAAGCGGACGAAGCTGATCGGCGCCGCCTGGGAGGAGCAGAAGGCCATCAAGGAGGTCATGGTCTTCCTCCAGGGCGTCGGCGTCTCCACCTCCATCGCCGTGCGCATCTACAAGAAGTACGCCGACGCCTCCATCTCCGTGGTGAAGAACCAGCCCTACCGGCTCGCGGCCGACGTGTGGGGCATCGGTTTCCTCACCGCCGACCGCATCGCCCAGGCCGTCGGCATCCCGCACGACAGCCCCGAACGGGTCAAGGCCGGCCTCCAGTACGCCCTGTCCCAGTCCACCGACCAGGGGCACTGCTTCCTCCCCGAGGACCGGCTCATCGCCGACGGGGTCAAACTGCTCCAGGTGGACACCGGGCTGGTGATCGACTGCCTGGCCGAGCTGGCCGCCGACCCGGAAGGGGTCGTACGGGAGCCCGTACCGGATCCCCAGGGCGGACCGGAGCCGCTGACCGCCGTGTACCTGGTGCCCTTCCACCGGGCCGAGCTCTCCCTGGTGGGGCAGGTACGCCGGCTGCTGCACGCCGAGGACGACCGGATGCCGGGCTTCCAGGACGTGGACTGGGAGAAGGCCCTCGGCTGGCTCGCCGGGCGGACGGGGGCCACGCTCGCCCCCGAGCAGCGGGACGCGGTCAAGCTGGCGCTGACCCGCCGGGTCGCCGTCCTCACGGGCGGGCCGGGCTGCGGCAAATCCTTCACCGTGCGCTCCATCGTGGAGCTGGCCCGGGCGAAGAAGGCCAAGGTGGTGCTGGCCGCGCCCACCGGCCGGGCGGCTAAGCGGCTGGCCGAGCTCACCGGGGCCGAGGCCTCCACGGTGCACCGGCTGCTGGAGCTCAAGCCGGGCGGGGACGCGGCGTACGACCGGGAGCGGCCGCTGGACGCGGACCTGGTCGTGGTGGACGAGGCCTCGATGCTGGACCTGCTTCTGGCCAACAAGCTCGTCAAGGCGGTGGCGCCGGGGGCGCACCTGCTGCTGGTCGGCGATGTGGACCAGCTGCCCTCGGTCGGCGCCGGGGAGGTGCTGCGGGACCTGCTGGCCGAGGACGGCCCGGTGCCGGCGGTGCGCCTGACCCGGATCTTCCGGCAGGCCCAGCAGTCCGGCGTGGTCACCAACGCCCACCGGATCAACACCGGGTTGCCGCCGATCACCGACGGGCTGCCGGACTTCTTCCTCTTCCCGGAGGAGGACACCGAGGCGGCGGCGGTGCTGGCCGTGGACGTGGCGGCCCGAAGGATTCCGGCCAGATTCGGGCTCGACCCGCGGCGGGACGTCCAGGTGCTCGCCCCGATGCACCGCGGCCCGGCCGGCGCCGGGAACCTCAACGGACTGCTCCAGCAGGCGATGACCCCGGCCCGGCCCGACCTGCCGGAGAAGAGGTTCGGCGGCCGGGTCTTCCGGGTGGGCGACAAGGTGACCCAGATCCGGAACAACTACGAGAAGGGCGCCAACGGTGTCTTCAACGGCACGGTCGGCGTGGTCACCGGCCTGGACGCGGACGAACAGCGCCTGACGGTGCGGACGGAGGAGGATGAGGAGATCGTGTACGAATTCGGCGAGCTCGACGAGCTGGCCCACGCGTACGCCGTCACCATTCACCGTTCGCAGGGGAGTGAATATCCGGCGGTGGTGATCCCCGTCACCACCGGGGCCTGGATGATGCTCCAGCGCAACTTGCTCTACACGGCGGTGACCAGGGCGAAGAAACTGGTCGTCCTCGTCGGGTCCCGCAAGGCCCTCGGTCAGGCGGTGCGTACCGTTTCCGCAGGCAGGAGGTACACGGCGGTCGCCGCCAGGCTGTCCGGCCGGATACCGGTGGGAAACATCACCTAGATGATCGATCATTTGGGGTTCCGGCAACCGGCGCGGCGAGGCAGGATGAGCAGGTTGGCGGCACTCAGTGCCGCCAAGAGCACCAAAGGCCGACCCCGAGTGCACTCTCCTGCGCCAAATGGGGGAAGGTAGAGGCAGTCAGGGCACCTCGAAGAAGAGGCACTACGTCGGTGAGGGATGACGTGAGCGACAACTCTGTAGTACTCCGGTACGCGGACGGTGAATACACCTACCCGGTGGTCGAAAGCACCGTCGGTGACCAGGGCTTCGACATCTCGAAGCTGCGGGCCCAGACCGGGCTCGTCACCTTGGACAGCGGCTACGGCAACACCGCTGCCTACAAGTCCGCGATCACCTACCTCGACGGTGAGCAGGGCATCCTGCGCTACCGCGGCTACCCGATCGAGCAGCTCGCCGAGCGTTCGACCTTCATCGAGGTCGCGTACCTGCTCATCAACGGCGAGCTGCCGACCGTCGACCAGCTCGCGTCGTTCCGCAACGACATCACCCAGCACACGCTGCTGCACGAGGACGTGAAGCGCTTCTACGACGGCTTCCCGCGTGACGCGCACCCGATGGCGATGCTGTCCTCCGTGGTCAGCGCGCTGTCGACGTTCTACCAGGACAGCCACAACCCGTTCGACGAGACGCAGCGCAACCTCTCGACGATCCGGCTGCTGGCCAAGCTCCCGACGATCGCGGCCTACGCGTACAAGAAGTCGGTCGGCCACCCGGTGGTCTACCCGCGCAACGACCTCGGCTACGTCGAGAACTTCCTGCGCATGACCTTCTCCGTCCCGGCCCAGGAGTACGACCTGGACCCGGTCGTGGTCTCCGCGCTCGACAAGCTGCTGATCCTGCACGCGGACCACGAGCAGAACTGCTCCACCTCGACCGTGCGCCTGGTCGGTTCCTCGCAGGCGAACATGTTCGCCTCGATCTCCGCCGGCATCTCGGCCCTGTGGGGTCCGCTGCACGGTGGCGCCAACCAGTCCGTCCTCGAGATGCTGGAAGGCATCAAGAACGACGGCGGCGACGTCGACGCCTTCATCCGCAAGGTGAAGAACAAAGAGGACGGCGTCCGCCTCATGGGCTTCGGACACCGTGTCTACAAGAGCTTCGACCCCCGGGCGAAGATCATCAAGGCGGCGGCCCACGACGTCCTCTCGGCGCTCGGCAAGAGCGACGAGCTGCTCGACATCGCGCTCAAGCTGGAAGAGCACGCGCTGGCCGACGACTACTTCGTCGAGCGCAACCTCTACCCGAACGTGGACTTCTACACCGGTCTCATCTACCGGGCGATGGGCTTCCCCACCGAGATGTTCACCGTGCTTTTCGCGCTCGGCCGCCTTCCCGGCTGGATCGCCCAGTGGCACGAGATGATCAAGGAGCCGGGTTCCCGCATCGGTCGCCCGCGCCAGATCTACACCGGCGAGGTCCTGCGCGACTTCGTCCCCGTCGAAGCCCGCTGACCCGAGGCTTTCCTCCGCGCGGCGTGCGGCCGCGCGGAGCGCACCACAGGTAACCCTGAGCATGCGAGAAGCGCCCCGCCGTCGATCCCCCCACGGGTCGACGGTCGGGGCGC
>NZ_JBSGZP010000033.1:0-22311 GCF_053611065.1 Streptomyces sp. NPDC054840 | reverse complement strand
CGGGGGGACCTCGCGGGGCGGGCGACGGGGGACGGTACCGGTCGGACCGCGGCCGGAGCCGCGGTGGGCGTCCGTCAGCTCCGCGTGCCGCTCGCCCGGCGACGCAGGAGCCAGGTACCGCCGACGGCGGCAGCGGCCAGTACGGCCGCCCCCGCCGCGATCTTGGCGGGATCGGCGGTGGTGGTCGTGCCACCGCCCACCCCGGTGTTGACATGGCCCTGCGGGCCGCGCTCGGTGACGATCAGGTCGCCGGTGGCGAACTTGCCGTTCGCGCAGGTCACGCCGATGCCGTAGGTCCCGCCGCGGGTGCCGTGGGCGATATGGAACTGCCCCACGACGACCTCCTTGTGGGTGCCCGGGACCAGCTTGAACCGGCCGCCGCCCACCGTGCTGGCATCGCCGTCCGCGTGGCTGCCGCTGCCGCAGGCGGTGGTGTTCACGGTGACGGTGGCGCCGGGGGCGGCGGACTTGGGCCACACCTCCAGCGGCGCGAAGTCCCCGGGTGCGAAGCCCACCACGCCGAGGTCCGCCGCGGCGACCGCGCCGGCGACCGGCCCGGTGAACGCGGCGGCGGTCAGCGCGGTCGCGGTCAGCAGGTGTGCGGTACGTCGGCGCATGGGGACTCTCCTGGAGACACGGGGTCGTATTTCCGAGGAAACCCGGCCCGCCCGCAGCGCGCCTGCTGATGTCCCGTCAGGTATGCCTTCCTGAGGTCCGCCTGCGGGTAGTGTGCGCAGGTCAGCGTGGGTGCCGAGGCCATCGGAGCGCCCCGCGCCGTCCGGGTGACCGCGGGTGGCTGCGGATCCTCGGTCGGTCGGCGCGGCTCCGGCCGGCCGCCTGCGGCCCCCGGGGCCGACGACCGGGCGCGCCGGAGCGGTTCGGGCCGCGGCCGGTCCGATGCGGGAGGGCGGCGGGCACACGGCGCGAGGCAGCTGTCATGGACGCAGAACCGTGAGGTGGAAGGGGGCCGGAACCGACGCCGGACGGCCCGGTCACGGCCGCCGGGAGGTTGTGCGACAGCGGTGCGTACGGTGGTGGCCGCGGGAAGGCAGGGACTTTCGGCCCGGCCCCCGCACCACCGCGCCATACCCGAGGGAGGGGCCCCGTGACATCGGTCGAACGGCTTCCGGACCCGAGCGATCCGCTCCCGTTCTTCGTCTACGGGACGCTGCGCCCGGGCGAGGTCAACCACGACCTCTTCCTGCGCGGCCGTACGGCTTCGCAGGAGCCGGCCGTCCTCCCGGACACGGCGCTCTACGACGGCCCCGGATACCCGTACGCGGTCCACCGCCCCGGCACGGCGGTCGTCGGCGAGCTGATCACGGCGGCGCCGGGCGCGTACGGGCGGCTGCTGGCCGCCCTGGACCAGCTGGAGGAGTACGGGGGCCCGGGCCGCCCGGGGAACATGTACGACCGGATCGCCCGCCCGGCCCTGCGTCCCGACGGCACCACGGTCCGCGCCTGGGTCTATCTGGCGTCCCCGCTGATCGCCCGCGACCTGCGGGAGTCGGGCACCGAGATCCCCGGCGGCGACTGGTTCAGGCGCCGGTGATTCGGTGCCGATGATCGGCCGGTGATCCGCGGCCGGTGATCGGCGGCTACAGCCCCTCGGCGCCGCGGTTGCGCAACCGCTGACCGTACTGCTGGAGCACCCACAGCTCCTCCTGGACGGCGGCCAGTTGTTCCGGCGAGGCCTGCGGGCCCAGCCGCGACAGCGTGCCCTGGATCTCGTGGACCCGGCGGTCGACGGCGCGCAGCCGCACCTGGACCAGCTGGACCCCCGCGTAGATCTCGTCCACCGTCTTCGCGTGGATGGCCTCGACCGCCAGCTCCGTGACGAGCGCGCGCACGGTGTCGTTCGGGGCGGCCTCGCGGACCCGGGCGAGGTAGTCCTCGGTGCCGAGCGAGGCACCGCCCGCGTCCAGGATCGCTTGGCGCACCGCCGCGTAGGGCGGGGCGGTGAACTCGTCCATCCCGTACGCGTCGAAGGCCGGGGAGACCAGGGCCGGCCGCTGGAGGGCGAGCTTCAGCAGCTCGCGCTCGGTGCGGTGGGCCGGGCTGCGCAGGTTCAGCGCGGGGCCCCCGGCCGGCTGGGCGGCGGGCGCGGGGGCGTCCGCGTAGGAGGGGCGACCCCTCTGGGGCTTCCCGCCGGGCCGGCCGCCCTGCGGTCCGTCGCCCTGGCCGCGCTCGCGGGCCCAGCGCGCCAGCTGTGCGACCCGCTTGACGACGAACTGCTCGTCGCGGATGCCCAGCATGCCCGCCAGCTGGACCGCCGACTCGTGCTGGATCGCGATGTTCTTGATGTTGGCGACGACGGGCGCGGCCTCGTCCAGGGCGGCCGCCCGGCCCGCCGGGTTCTCCAGGTTGTGCCGGGCCACGATGTGCCGCAGCGCGAACTCGAACAGCGGTGTGCGGGCCTCCACCAGGCCGGACACGGCCGCGTCGCCCTGCGCGAGGCGCAGGTCGCAAGGGTCCATGCCGCCGGGGGCGATGGTGATCGAGGTCTCCGCGGCGAACTTCTGATCGTCCTCGAAGGCCCGCAACGCGGCCTTCTGGCCCGCCGCGTCGCCGTCGAAGGTGAAGATCACCTCGGCGGTGGCGTTGTCCATCAGCAGCCGGCGCAGGATCTTGATGTGGTCCCCGCCGAAGGCGGTACCGCAGGTGGCGATCGCGGTGGTGACCCCGGCCAGGTGGCAGGCCATCACGTCCGTGTAGCCCTCGACGACCACGGCCCGGGAGGTCTTCGCGATCTCCTTCTTCGCCAGGTCGATCCCGTACAGCACCTGGGACTTCTTGTAGATCGCGGTCTCGGGCGTGTTCAGGTACTTCGGGCCGTTGTCGTCGTCGCGCAGTCTGCGCGCGCCGAAGCCGACCACCTCGCCGCTGATGTCGCGGATGGGCCACATCAGCCGGCCGCGGAAGCGGTCGATCGGCTTGCCGCTGCGGCTGTCCTGGGCGAGTCCGGAGGTGATCAGCTCCTTGTCGGTGAAGCCCTTGCCGCGCAGGAAGCGGGTCAGGTGGTCCCACCCGGCCGGGCTGTAACCCACGCTGAAGTGCGCGGCCGCGGCCTGGTCGAAGCCGCGCTCCGCCAGGAACTTGCGGCCGATCTCCGCTTCGGGGCTGCCCAGCTGGTCGACGTAGAACTGGGCGGCGGCCTTGTGCGCCTCGACCAGCCGGATCCGGTCACCGCGGCCGCTGGTGCCGGCGGTGTAGCCGCCCTCCTCGTACCGCAGGGTGATTCCGGCCAGGCCGGCCAGGCGCTCGACCGCCTCCGAGAAGGAGAGGTGGTCGATCTTCATGACGAAGTCGAGGGTGTCCCCGCCCGCCTGGCAGCCGAAGCAGTGGTAGAGCCCCTTGCTGGGGCTGACCTGGAAGGAAGGGGACTTCTCGTCGTGGAAGGGGCACAGGCCCTTGAGGTTGCCGCCGCCCGCGTTGCGCAGCTGGAGGTACTCGGAGACCACGGCGTCGATCGGGACCGCGTCCCGTACCGCCTTCACGTCGTCGTCGTTGATCCGTCCTGCCACCCGTGAAGTCTACGGCCGGGCGCGGGCAATCCGGTCAGGCCTCCACGGCCCGCACCAGGGAGTCAAGCGGAACGGATGGGTCCGCCAGTGCCTCGCGGTCGACCGGCGTCTTCGACCTGATCAGGGCCTGGATGTGCTCGGTGACATCCCACACATTCACATTCATTCCGGCCAGGACCCGGCCCTCCGACAGCCAGAAGGCGATGAACTCCCGCTTGCCCACGTCCCCGCGGATCAGCACCTGGTCGTAGCCGCCGGCCGGCGCGTACCCCGAGTACTCCAGGCCCACGTCGTACTGGTCCGAGAAGAAGTACGGCACCCGGTCGTAGCCGACCTCCTGGCCCAGCATGGCTCGCGCGGCGGCCGGGCCGCCGTTCAGCGCGTTGGCCCAGTGCTCGACCCGCAGCCGGGTCCCGAGCACCGGGTGATGGGCGGCGGCCACGTCCCCGGCCGCGTAGATGTCCGGATCGTTGGTGCGCAGGGAGGAGTCCACCGCGATCCCGCCGCCGTGCTCCCGGTCGACCAGGGCCAGCCCGGCGGTCTCGGCGAGCGCGGTCCGCGGCGCGGCCCCGATCGCGGAGAGCACCGCGTGCGCCGGGTGCTCCTCCCCGTCGTCGGTACGGGCGGCCAGCACCATGCCGTCGTGACCGACGATCTCGGTCAGCCGCGCCCCGAAGTGGAAGCGCACCCCGTGATCGCCGTGCAGGTCCGCGAAGAGCCGGCCGACCTCCGGGCCGAGCACCGCGTGCAGCGGCGTGGCCTCCGGCTCGACGACGGTGACCTCGGCGCCGTAGCCGCGGGCGGCGGCGGCCACCTCCAGTCCGATCCATCCGGCGCCCGCGATGAGCAGGTGCCCGTTGTCCCGGCCGAGCCCGGCCAGTACGCCCTTCAGCCGTTCGGCGTGCGCGAGGCGCCGCAGGTGGTGCACCCCGGCCAGATCGGTGCCGGGGATGTCCAGGCGGCGCGGCTCCGCGCCGGTGGCCAGCAGAAGCTTGTCGTAGTAGAGGACGGTGCCGTCACCGAGGACCACCTTCTTGGCGTCCCGGTCGAGGTGGACCGCGGGCTGGCCGAGGTGCAGCTCGATGTCGGAGGCCGCGTACCAGGACGGCTCGTGGACGAAGACGCTCTCCCGTTCGTCCTTGCCGGTCAGGTAGCCCTTGGACAGCGGCGGGCGTTCGTAGGGATGGTCGCGCTCGTCGCCGATCAGGATCACCCGCCCCGTGAACCCCTCGGACCTCAGCGTTTCGGCCGCCTTCGCTCCGGCGAGCCCTGCGCCGACGATGACGAATGTCCGATGTGCGTCGACCACCTGATGCCTCCTCATAACCTCTCCGCCACATGCGACCACATGCGAGCGTCCCGCACCGAGCCTGCCGCGTGAAGGGGGAGTGGCTCGATCAGCTCACCTTTCGGCGCGTCGGCCGCGCCGGGTGAGGCGTGCGTGAAGGGAACGGGCGGATGCGTCGGTGAGGCACGCGATCTGGTCGATGACCGCCCTTTTCCTGGCCTTGTCGTCGGGGGCCGCGTCGAAGATGGCCCGGAACTGCGGGTCCAGCCCCTCGGGGGCGCGGGCGCTCAGCGCCTCCGCGAGTTCGGCCAGGACGATGCGCTGGTCGGCGCGGATCCGTTCCTGCTCGTCGCGCTGCATCACGTACAGGTCGGCGACGGCCTTGAGCACCGCGCACTCGTTGCGCGCCTCGCGCGGGACCACCAGTTCGGCACCGTACCGGGTGAGGCGGCCGGAGCCGTACGCCTCCCGGGTGGCCCCCTCGGCGGCCAGGCAGAACCGGCCGATCAGCTGGCTCGTGGCGTCCTTCAGCCGGGACTGGGCGAGGGCCGAACCGTCGTACCCGTGCGGCCACCACTCCTGCCCCATCAAACGGTCGAGGGCGGCCCGCAGCTCTTCGGGCGCGGTGTCGGCGGGGACGTACCGGCCGATGGCCACCCGCCAGATCGCCGTGCGCTCGGGCTCGGCGTGGAGCATGTTGGGGTCGAGGTGGCCGGCGTGCAGTCCGTCCTCGAAGTCGTGGACGGAGTACGCGACGTCGTCCGCCCAGTCCATGACCTGGGCCTCGAAGCACTTGCGGTCCGCGGGCGCGCCGCGCCGCAGCCAGGCGAAGACCGGCAGGTCGTCCTCGTACGCGCCGAACTTCACCGAGTCGGGATCGGTGGGGTGGTCCCCGCGGGCCCACGGGTACTTGGTGGCGGCGTCCAGACAGGCCCGGGTGAGGTTGAGGCCGACGCTGACGAGCTCCCCGCTCGCCGGGTCGGGCACGAACCGCTTGGGCTCCAGACGGGTCAGCAGGCGCAGCGACTGGGCGTTGCCCTCGAAGCCGCCGCAGTCCTTGGCGAACTCGTTCAACGCCTCCTCGCCGTTGTGGCCGAAGGGCGGGTGGCCCATGTCGTGGGAGAGGCAGGCGGCTTCGACGAGGTCGGGGTCGCAGCCGAGCGCGGCGCCGAGCTCCCGCCCGACCTGGGCGCACTCCAGGGAGTGGGTGAGGCGGGTCCGGGGACTCGCGTCCCAGTCGTAGGAACGGCTGCCGGGGGTGACGACCTGGGTCTTCCCGGCGAGGCGCCGCAGCGCGGCCGAGTGCAGCACACGGGCGCGGTCGCGCTGGAAGGCGGTCCGGCCGGGCCGTTTGTCGGGCTCGGCGGCCCAGCGCTCGGTGTCGGCCGCGTCGTAGAGGTCGCGGTGGTCGTCGGTGAGGGCGTGCGTGGTGCCTTCCATGCAGAGACGGTAACCGGAACAACTGACAAACCGGGATCAGGCGGAGAGGAGTTCCGCCCGGGCCAGGTGGACGGGCAGCGCGCGGGCCTCGTCGTAGCGGTGCAGCACCAGCCGGGCCAGGGCCGGGTGGTCGCCGAGCGGGGCGGCGGCGAGGCCGGGCGCCGCCGCGGCGGTCTGGGTGGCGAACCGGCCGGGAGCGGCGAAGTACGAGGCCACGGCGATCCGGTGGTGGCCGCGGGCGGTGAGGGCCCGGACCGCCTCGGGGGCGCCGGGCGCGGCGGCGGAGGCGTAGGCGGCGGTCACCGGGACGCCGCCGAGGCGTTCGGAGAGCAGGGCGGCGGTGCGGCGGGTGTCGGCCGCGGAGTCGGGGTCGCGGGAACCGGCGGCGGCCAGTACCACGGCCGAACCGGGAGCCCGGGTCCAGCCGGCCTCCAGCAGACGCTCGTACAGGGCCTCGACGAGCAGGGGGTGCGGGCCCAGCGGGGCGGCGACGCGGGTGAGCAGGTGGCCGGCCCGGGCGGCGGCCGCGGGAAGATCACGCTTGACGTGGTACCCGCGGCCGAGCAGCAGCGGGACGAGCACGGCCGAGCCGGACAGCTCGCCCAGGGTGTCGTCGAGCAGCGGCGCGTTCAGCTCGACGTGGCCGAGCCGGACGTCGAGCCGGGGGCGGAGTTCGCGGACCCGTTCGAGGAGGGCGAGTGCGGTGTGGAGGGCGCGCGGGTCACGGCTGCCGTGGGCCACGGCGACGAGGGTGGGCTGCATGGGCGGACTCCGGGTCGGCGCAGGCCGCTGAGCTGGGTGCCCAGCTGGCGGGTGATGCGGCCGAGCAGCTCGGCCGTGCTGTCGAAGGGAAGGGCGGGAAACTCGGGAGGGTGCACCAGCTCCGTCATGAACCGATCCTCCGCGCCCCAGGTTGCCGGTGCGTTGCGCGGGGATGACGGGTCTTTGCCGTGTGCTCACAGGGCGGCCGGAGTGGCTGTCCGGGCCGGGCGCGGCCGGCGGCGTACCTGCCGGAGATCGGGGACCGGGCGAACCGCACGGCCCCGATACGCGTCCTGACCGGCGGACGAGCAGTCGAGACACCTGGGGATGGATGATGCGCCGACCGCGCCTGCCGAGAGTCGAGTGGAGCCGGGCGGTGGCGGCGCTGCGCGACGTACGGACCCGGCGGCCGGCGGTGCAGACCGTCATGGCGTGCTGCGTACTGGCGCTGCTGCCCTCGGCGTGGATGCACGCCGTGACCGCCGACCGGCTGCGGACCACGGCCGACACGCCCGCCGCCGAGGTGGCCGTGGTCTTCGGCGCGGGCCTGCTGGGGAGCCGGCCGACCCCCTACCTGGCCGACCGGCTGGACACCGCCGCCGAGCTGTACCGCACCGGCAAGGTCAAGGTCGTGCTGGTCACCGGGGACAACAGCCGCACCGAGTACGACGAACCCGACGCGATGCGGACGTACCTCACCGCGCACGGGGTGCCGGACCGGAAGATCGTCAGCGACTACGCGGGTTTCGACACCTGGGACTCCTGCGTGCGGGCGAAGGAGATCTTCGGCGTGGAGCGGGCCGTGCTGGTCACCCAGGGCTTCCACATCCGCCGGGCCGTCGCCCTCTGCCAGGCGGCGGGCCTGGACTCGTACGGCGTCGGGGTGGCCGACGTGCACGACGCCACCTGGTACTACGGCGAGACCCGCGAGGTCTTCGCGGCGGGCAAGGCGGCGCTGGACGCGGCCTTCAAGCCCGCCCCGCACTTCCTCGGACCGAAGGAGGAGGGGGTGTCGCGGGCCCTGGCCGCTCCGGCGGAATGACGCGGCGCCGGTCATGGCGGATCGGCCGGGCACGCCCTTCGGTCCCGGCCGCCGCAACGTGATGCTCTTCGCGGACCGTGGGTACCCGGTCCTCGACGTCGTCCACGGCCGGATCATGTGCGGGGAAGCCCGCGACCGACCCGAGCCGGGGCCGGCCCTCGACGCCGCCCTCACCGCGGCCGCGGATGCGCGCTGAGGGGGAGCACCCGGACTTGTAACGCGCAGCGGCGGCCGGCGTAACACCGCCGACCCACGCTGGACCGTATGCACACCTCCGACTCCACCACCGACACGCACTGCCCGTACTGCGCCCTGCAGTGCGGGATGAGGCTGCGCCCCGAACCGGGCGGCGCCGCCGTGACAGTGGAGGAGCGGGCCGACTTCCCCGTCAACCGGGGCGCGCTGTGCGGCAAGGGCCGCACCGCCCCCGCCGTACTCTCCTCCCGGGTGCGCCTTACCCAGCCGCTCATCCGCACCCACGCCGGGCAGCTGGAGCCGGCCACCTGGGAGGAGGCGCTCGACGCCGTCGCCTCGGGGCTCGCCCGCACCGGCCGCACGTACGGCCCCGACGCCGTCGGCGTCTTCGGCGGCGGCGGGCTCACCAACGAGAAGGCCTACGCGCTCGGCAAGTTCGCCCGCGTCGCCCTGCGCACCTCGCAGATCGACTACAACGGCCGCTTCTGCATGTCCTCGGCCGCCGCCGCCCACCAGCGGGCCTTCGGGCTCGACCGGGGCCTGCCCTTCCCGCTGGCGGACATCCCGCGCACCGGCTGCGTGATCCTCGTCGGCTCGAACCTCGCCGAGACCATGCCGCCCGCCCTGCGCTACCTCACCGAGCTCAAGGCCAACGGCGGCACCCTGATCGTCATCGACCCGCGCCGCACCCGCACCGCCGAACAGGCCGACCTGCATCTTGCCCCGCGGCCCGGCACCGACCTCGCCCTCGCCCTCGGCCTGCTGCACCTGATCGTCGCGGAAGGCCGGACCGACGAGGAGTTCATCGCCGCCCGCACCACCGGCTGGGAGGAGGCCAGGGCCGCCGCGATGGCCCACTGGCCGGAACTGGTCGAGCGCATCACCGGGATACCCGTCCCCAGGCTCCGCGAGGCCGTGGCCATGTTCTGCGCTCCGGAATCCGCCATGGTCCTCACCGCCCGGGGCCCCGAGCAGCAGTCCAAGGGCACCGACACCGTCGGCGCCTGGATCAACCTGTGCCTGGCCACCGGCCGGGCCGGCCGCCCGCTGTCCGGCTACGGCTGCCTCACCGGGCAGGGCAACGGCCAGGGCGGCCGCGAACACGGCCAGAAGGCCGACCAGCTCCCCGGCTACCGCAAGCTCACCGACCCGGCCGCCCGCGCCCACGTCGCCGAGGTCTGGGGCGTCGACCCCGACAGCCTCCCCGGCCCGGGCCGCAGCGCCTACGAACTCCTCGACGCCCTCGGCACGGACGTGAAGGCCCTGCTCCTGATGGGCTCGAACCCGGTGGTGTCCGCCCCCCGCGCCGGACACGTCGAGGACCGCATCCGCTCCCTGGACTTCCTCGCGGTGGCCGACGTCGTCCTCTCCGAGACCGCGGCCCTCGCGGACGTCGTCCTCCCCGTCACCCAGTGGGCGGAGGAGTCCGGCACCACCACCAACCTGGAGGGCCGCGTCCTGCTCCGCCGCCGGGCGCTGACCCCACCGCCGGGGGTCCGCAGCGACCTGGACGTCCTGCACGGACTCGCCGCCCGCCTGGGCGTCGAGAAGGGCTTCCCCACCGAGCCGGAAGAGGTCTTCGAGGAACTGCGCCGCGCCTCGGCCGGCGGCCCCGCTGACTACTCGGGCATCACCTACGCCCGTATCGAGGCCGAACAGGGCGTCTTCTGGCCCTGCCCCGAAGGCCCCGAGGGATCCGCGGCTTCCCCGGGCACCGAGCGCCTCTTCCTGGACCGCTTCGCCACCGACGACGGCCGGGCCCGCTTCGTCCCCGTCTCCCACCGCGACGCCGCCGAGGTCCCCGACGCGGACTACCCGCTGCTGCTCACCACCGGCCGGGTGGTCGCCCAGTACCAGTCCGGCGCCCAGACCCGCCGGGTGGACGAACTCAACGCGGCCGCCCCCGGCCCGTTCGTGGAACTCCACCCGCGGCTCGCCGCCCGGATCGGCGCGGTCGACGGCAGCCCGCTCGCCGTGACCTCCCGCCGCGGCCGAGCCGTCGCCCCGGCCCGCATCACCGACACCATCCGGGCGGACACGGTCTTCATGCCCTTCCACTGGCCGGGCGAGGGCCGCGCCAACACGCTGACCAACCCGGCCCTGGACCCCACGTCCCGGATGCCGGAGTTCAAGGTCTGCGCGGTCCGCGTCGAGCCGACCTGACGCCCGCGGCGCAGCTCCGCGGCCCGGCCCGGCGGTTCGCCCCCGGCCGCTCGGTCCCACCCCGCGCCACCACGTCGAGCGCGGTGCGGCGGACAGCCCGCCAGGCGGGACGCACCGCCTCGTCCACGGCCGAGTCCGTGATCCGGTAGCCGTCCGCGAAGTGCTTCAGCGCCGGGTCGAAGACCCGGACCGCGGGGCCCGGCGCCTCCGGTCCGGCCGTGTGCGTCCGCGGCAGGCCGGACCGGCGCCGCCGCCAGTCGTCCCCGGGCGCGTCCCGCGCGTTCGCCCCGGTCATGCCGTCACCTCTTCGTCGATCCCCCCCGCCGTCCACCGGCAGGTCACTGTCGTGCAGCACGAACTCCCGTTCCTCCGAACGGATTTCGTTTCCCGCCGAGCCGAGCCGAGCCGAGCCGAGCCGAGCGCCGCGACGAGCGCGTCGCAGGCCGTCCCGGCCTCCGCCGCCGCGCCGCGCCACCGCTGGGGTCACGAACCGGTTGTGCGCGCCCCGGCCAGGACCCGGCGGGCGTTCCAGGACAGATGGGCCGGCGATCATCTCGGACATGCGTCCGAGTCGCATCGGGGTTCTCGCCGGGGGGTAACCATCCGGTCACGCACCGGACTCAGAAAGTGCTCGCACGCCCCTCGTGGCCGCGATGTGTCGTACCCCACACTGAGGTGCGGTGCCCCCGTCCTCGGAGCCCTGGAGGTCGCCCCCGTGCACACCCGGACCCTGACCGTGAACGTGAGCGAGTCCTCGGAGGCCAAGGCCGTGGACGAAGAGCCCGAGGTACTGGATCTCATCGAGCCGGTGCCCGTGCAGCGCAGGCGCAGCAGCGACAGCGGAGGCGGAGCGGGCCCGTCCGCCGACTTGTTCCGGCAGTACCTCCGCGAGATAGGCAGGATCGCGCTGCTCACCGCCGTCGAGGAGGTG
Source organism: Streptomyces sp. NPDC054840 (assembly GCF_053611065.1). Lineage (NCBI taxonomy): Bacteria > Bacillati > Actinomycetota > Actinomycetes > Kitasatosporales > Streptomycetaceae > Streptomyces > Streptomyces sp. NPDC054840. Next base: position 10,966 of record NZ_JBSGZP010000033.1, on the reverse strand, counting down.
GACCTCGCGCGACGCGTCGAAGCCGGCCTGTTCGCCGAGGAGAAGCTCGGCAACACCCCCGACCTCGACTCCCAGCTCGCCCTCGACCTCGACAAGCTCGTCGTCATGGGGCGGATGGCCAAACGCCGGCTCATCGAGTCGAACCTGCGGCTCGTCGTCTCCGTCGCCAAGCGGTACGTGGGCCGCGGGCTCACCATGCTCGACCTCGTGCAGGAGGGGAACCTCGGGCTGATCCGGGCCGTCGAGAAGTTCGACTACGCCCGCGGGTACAAGTTCTCCACCTACGCCACCTGGTGGATCAGGCAGGCGATGTCCCGGGCGCTCGCGGACCAGGCCCGGACCATCCGCGTGCCCGTCCACGTCGTCGAACTGATCAACCGGGTCGTCCGCGTGCAGCGCCGGATGCTCCAGGAGCGCGGGTACGAGCCCACGGCCGAAGAGGTGGCCGTCCACCTGGAGCTGACCCCCGAGCGGGTCCTGGAGGTGCTCCGCCTCGCCCAGGAACCGGTCTCCCTGCACGCCCCGGTGGGCGAGGAGGACGACGTCGCGCTCGGCGATCTCATCGAGGACGGGGACGCCGCCTCGCCCGTGGAGTCGGCCGCCTTCTTCCTGCTGCGCGAGCACCTGGAAGCCGTCCTGTCGACCCTCGGCGAGCGCGAGCGCAAGGTCGTGCAGCTGCGGTACGGCCTCGCCGACGGGCGGCCCCGCACCCTGGAGGAGATCGGGCGGATCTTCGGTGTGACGCGCGAGCGGATCCGCCAGATCGAGTCCAAGACCCTCAACAAACTGCGCGACCACGCCTTCGCGGACCAGCTCCGCGGGTACCTGGACTGACGGACCACCGGAAAAGGGGGCGCCCCGCCTGGCGCCCCCACTCCGCAGCCGGACCGGCCCGGCCCTGACGGCTACGGCTGCCCGGGCTCGTGGGGATCGGACAGCCGCCGGCTCATCCAGACGTCGTCGACGTAGGCCCCGTCCAGCAGGAACTCCTCGGGCAGGACACCGACCACCGTGAAGCCGCACCGCCGGTAGAGCTGCTGCGCCGGCCCGTTGTGGCCGAGCACGCGCAGGTTCATCCGGCGGGCACCACCGGCCCGCGCGGCGGCGCAGGCAGCCTCGACGAGGGCCTGCCCGACTCCGCTGCCACGGGCGGACGCGAGGACCGCCAGTCCCTGGATATGACGGACGTGCCGATTGGTTTCGAGCGGGCCGGCCGGCGCCTGGGCGATGTACCCGACGACCCTCTGTCCGCGTTCCGCGACGAGGAAGCTCTCCACGGGGTGCCGCTCGTCGAAGACGGCGGCGTCGGCCGGGCGTTCGGGGCCGGGCTCGCTCACGCGTGACCACGTCGAACGGAACAGCTCCAGTATCTCGCGTTCGTCCTCCGCCCGAGCGGGGCGAACCACCAGGTCCGATGCCATGCCGCCATGCTAAGGGCTGTCCCGCCGCCCCCGGCGGGCGCACGACGACGGTTCGGCCACGCCGTGGACCCTCCGGGCTGTCGGGGCGCTACTTGCAAACACGCCCTAGTCGACCTCGGCCACCGCCTGCGCGAACTGCGCCGCGTACAGACGGGCGTAGGCGCCGCCGGAGGCCAGCAGCTCCTCGTGCGTGCCCTGTTCCACGATCGATCCGCTCTCCATCACCAGGATCACGTCCGCGTCGCGGATCGTGGACAGCCGGTGCGCGATCACGAAGGACGTACGGCCGTGCGCGAGGCGGGCCATCGCCTTCTGGATCAGCACCTCGGTACGGGTGTCCACCGAGCTCGTCGCCTCGTCGAGCACCAGGATCACCGGCTCCGACAGGAACGCCCGGGCGATGGTGATCAGCTGCTTCTCGCCCGCGCTGACCCCCGCGCCCTCGTCGTCCAGCACGGTGTCGTAACCGTCCGGCAGGGTGCGGATGAACCGGTCCGCGTGGGCGGCCCGCGCCGCCTCCTCGACCTCGGCGCGCGTGACCGCGCGCGAAGCACCGTAGGCGATGTTCTCCGCGATGGTGCCGCCGAACAGCCAGGTGTCCTGGAGCACCATGCCGATGCCGTCGCGCAGTTCCTCGCGGGTCATCTTCGCGATGTCCACCCCGTCGAGGGCGATCTCCCCGCCCGTGACCTCGTAGAACCGCATCAGCAGATTGACCAGCGTGGTCTTGCCGGCGCCGGTCGGGCCGACGATCGCGACCGTGTGACCCGGCTCGACCGTGAGCGAGAGGTTCTCGATCAGCGGCTTGTCCGGCTCGTAGCGGAAGGCCACCTTGTCGAAGGTGACCTGACCGCGCAGCTCCTCCGGACGCTCCGGAACCTCGGCGTCCGGCTCCTGCTCCGCCGCGTCCAGCAGCTCGTACACCCGCTCCGCCGAGGCGACACCGGACTGCACGAGGTTCGCCATCGAGGCGACCTGCGTCAGCGGCATCGAGAACTGCCGCGAGTACTGGATGAAGGCCTGCACGTCACCGATCGACAGGGTGCCGGAGGCGACCCGAAGCCCGCCGACCACGGCTATCAGCACGTAGTTGATGTTCGAGATGAAGAACATCACCGGCTGCATGATGCCGCTGACCAGCTGCGCCTTGAAGGAGGCCCGGTACAGCGCCTCGTTCTGCTCGGCGAAGACGGCCGCGGACTCCTTCTGCCGGCCGAAGACCTTGACCAGGCTATGCCCCGAGTACATCTCCTCGATGTGGGCGTTGAGCGCGCCGGTCGTCTTCCACTGCGCGACGAACTGCGGCTGCGACTTCTTGCCGATCTTCGCGGCGACGAAGATCGACAGCGGTACGGTCATCAGCGCGACCAGCGCCAGCAGCGGCGAGATCCAGAACATCATCACGAGCACGCCGACGATGGTCAGCAGCGAGTTCAGCAGCTGGCCCATCGTCTGCTGGATCGTCTGGCCGATGTTGTCGATGTCGTTCGTGGCCCGGCTCAGCACCTCGCCGCGCTTCTGCTGGTCGAAGTACGACAGCGGCAGCCGCGACAGCTTCGCCTGGAGCTCCTCGCGCATCCGGTAGACGGTGCCGTTCATGACGTGGTTCGACAGCCTGGTGGCGACCAGCATCAGCAGACCGGCCAGGGTGAAGACCACCAGCGCCCAGATCGCGACGACACCGACGGCGCCGAAGTCGATGCCCTGCCCCGGGGTGAAGTCGGTACCGGCGAGCATGTCCGCCATACCGTCCTGGCCCCGCGCGCGCAGGCCGTCCAGCGCCTGCTGCTTGGTGGTCCCGGCCGGCATCTCACGGCCGACGATCCCCGCGAACACCAGGTCGGTGGCCTCACCGAGGATCTTCGGGCCGACCACCGCGCAGCCGACACTGCCGACGACGGCCGCGACCATGCCCCAGATCTTGGCCCGGTCGTACGCGAGCTGCCGCAGCAGCCGCTTGCCCGAGCCCTTGAAGTCCATGGACCGCTGGGCCGGCCCCATCATCATCCGTCCTCCGGGCCCGCTCATGCGGCCTCCGCCTCCGTCAGCTGGGAGAGCACGATCTCCCGGTAGGTCTCGTTGTCGGCCATCAGCTCGTGATGGCGTCCCTCACCGACGACCTGGCCCTCGTCCAGGACGATGATCCGGTCGGCGTCCCGGATCGTGGAGACCCGCTGGGCGACGATGACCACGGTCGCGTCCTCGGTCTCACGGGCGAGCGCCGCGCGCAGCGCCGCGTCCGTCGCGTAGTCCAGGGCCGAGAAGGAGTCGTCGAAGAGGTAGATCTCCGGGCGCTGCACGAGCGTCCGGGCGATGGCCAGACGCTGGCGCTGGCCGCCGGACAGATTGGTTCCGCCCTGGCTGACGGGGGCGTCCAGACCACCCTCCAGCGCGGACACGAACTCCCTGGCCTGGGCCACCTCCAGCGCCTGCCAGAGCTCCTCGTCGCTCGCGTCCGGGCGTCCGTAGCGCAGGTTGGAGGCGATGGTCCCGGAGAACAGGTACGGCTTCTGCGGCACCATGCCGACCGTCCTGGCCAGCAGGTCGGGGTCGAGTGCGCGGACGTCCTCCCCGTCGACGAGGACCTCGCCGCCGGTCGCGTCGAAGAGCCGCGGGACCAGGCCCAGCAGCGTGGACTTGCCACTTCCGGTGGAGCCGATCACCGCCGTGGTCTCGCCGGGGCGGGCCACCAGGTCCACCCCGCGCAGCACGGGGGCCTCGGCGCCCGGGTAGCGGAAGTCGGCGCCGCGCAGCTCCAGGCGCCCCCGGCGGGCGAGTTCGGGCACCGGGTCCTTGGGCGGGACCACGCTCGACTCGGTGTCCAGGACCTCCTGGATGCGCTCGCCGCAGACCTCGGCGCGCGGCACCATCATGAACATGAAGGTGGCCATCATCACGGCCATGACGATCTGCATCAGGTAGGCGAGGAAGGCCGTCAGTTGGCCGATCTCCATGCCGCCGCTGTCGACGCGCATCGCGCCGAACCAGATGACGGCGACGCTGGAGATGTTCACGACCACTATGACCGTGGGGAACATGTAGGCCAGGAGTTTGCCGGCGGACAGCGAGACGCCGGTCAGGTCGGCGTTGGCCTCCCGGAAGCGTTCCTTCTCGTAGTCGTCGCGAACGAAGGCACGGATCACCCGGTTGCCGGTGATCTGCTCGCGCAGGACCCGGTTCACGGTGTCCAGGCGCACCTGCATCCGGCGGAACAGCGGCCGCGTCCTGAAGACGATCGCGCCGACGGCGATCCCGAGCACCGGGACCACGGCGAGCAGCACGCCCGACAGCTTCACATCGAGCGAGAGCGCCATGGCGATACCGCCGACGCACATGATCGGGGCCGAGACCATCAGGGTGAAGGTCATCAGGACCAGCATCTGGACCTGCTGGACGTCGTTCGTCGTACGGGTGATCAACGACGGGGCGCCGAACTGGCCCAGCTCGCGCGCCGAGAAGCTCTGCACGCGGTCGAAGATCGCGGCGCGCAGGTCCCGGCCGAAGGCCGCGGCCGTACGGGCGCCGTAGTAGACGGCTCCGACGTTGCAGACGAGCTGGACGAGGGAGACACCGAGCATCAGTGCGCCGAAGCGCAGGATGTAGCCGGTGTCGCCGTTGACGACACCGTTGTCAATGATGTCGGCGTTGAGTGTGGGCAGGTAGAGGCTGGCGCTGGTCTGCAGCAGTTGCAGCAGGACCAGCACCGCGATGGGTTTCCGGTACGGACCCAGATGGGTCCGCAGAAGTCGTATGAGCACGCGCAGGCTCCGGTCGGCACGATCGAGGGGGTCGACCCATCTTGGGCCAACCGGCCCTGTGATCCCCACCGGATTTCGCAAAGGCCGGTCAAAAGGACCAGTCGGCCCCGACCATCGCCCGGGGAGGTCCCGTCATCCCCGGCGGGCGCACGACGACAGCTACGGCACCTCGCTGCGTCGTCGGAACGCCCGAATGCAACCGGTATGAGGGCGTCCCTCCGCCTTGCGATGCACCGCGTCTGACGCCGTGCGCGGATCCACCGGGGATGACGGCAGCCCTGGGGATGTCCTAGAACGCCCCGGGGTGGATCTGCTCGCGTGTGGCGATGTACTGCTGGCGAACCGCCTGCCACGCCGGGAATTCCTCGCCCGGCTCGAAGACCTGGGCCGACGGGGCCGGCCAGACCGGCGGGGTGTGCGGGGCCAGTGTGCCCTGCGCCACACCGAGTGCCCAGGCGGCCTGGCGCGCCGCGCCCAGCGCCGCGTAGTCGGCCGGGGCCGGTACGACGACCTGCGTGCCGAACAGCCCGGGAGCCGCGGCCTGCACGGCGGGCAGCTCGGCCGCCGCGCCCAGCAGGAACACCCGGCGGATCTCGACCCCGCGCGAGCGCAGCACGTCCAGCGCGTCCACCAGCCCGCACAGCATGCCCTCGAAGGCGGCCCGGGCCAGGTGCTCCGGCTTCATCGAGTCACGACGCAGCCCGGACAGCGTGCCGGCGGCGTGCGGCAGGTTCGGGGTCCGCTCACCCTCCAGGTACGGCAGGAGTACGAGGCCGTGGGCGCCCGGCGTCGACTTCAGCGCGAGCTCGGACAGCCCCTCCAGATCGGTGCCGAGCAGCTCGGCGGTCCCGCGCAGGGCCCGTACGGCGTTGGAGGTGTTCACCACGGGCAGGTGCATGCCGCCGGCGTCGGCCAGCGAGGTGACCAGCCCGCCCGGCTCCGACACCGCCTCGTGGTGCACCGCCATCACCGAACCGGAGGCACCCAGCGAGACCACCGCGTCGCCGGGGCCCAGCCCCAGCCCGAGCGCGGCGGCCATCGTCTCGCCGGTGCCGGCCGATATCAGCAGCCCCTCGGGCGTGGTCCCGGCGGCGTCGGCCGGGCCGAGCACCTCGGGCAGCAGCGCCCGGTGCCCCAGCGCCAGCTCGACCAGGTCGGGCCGCCAGGTTCCGGTGGCCGCCGACCAGTACCCCGTACCGGAGGCGCCACCGCGGTCGGTGGTCCGCCGGGCGGGGCGGCCCAGCAGCTGCCAGACGAGCCAGTCGTGCGGGGACATCAGGACGGCGATCCGGCGGGCGGCCTCGGGTTCGTTGCGGGCCAGCCAGGCCAGCTTCGCGACCGGCTGCGCGGCGTGCGGGACCGAGCCCACCGCCTCGACCCAGTTGTGCCGGCCGCCGAAGGCGTCGACGAGGTCGGCGGCGGCGACCTGGCCGCGCTTGTCGTTGCCGACGAGGGCGGGACGCACCAGGGCGCCCTGCGGGTCCAGCGGCAGCAGGCCGTGCTGCTGCGCGGACACCCCTATGGCCTGGACCCCTTCGAGGAGTCCGCCGCCGGCGGCCTCGCCGAGGGAGAGCAGCCAGGCCTGCGGGTCGGTCTCGTGCGGATTCGCGCCGGCCGGTTCACCCGTGGGCTGTGGATGGGGTGCGTACCCCTGGCGCAGCACGGCGCCGGTCTCGGTGTCACAGACGACGATGCGTGTGAACGCGGAAGAGCTGTCCAGCCCGGCGACTATCCCCATACCGTGAATTCTGCCGCACGCGGGCCGGACTCGACCGGTCCGGAGCCCCCGGAACCTCATGGATCCCGTGGGCCCCGGCGCGGACCTGTGCTGCTCAGGTGTTGCTCGTGCCCCAGTCGTCCTCGCCGGCGCCGCCTCCGACCCGGCCGCGCAGGCTCCGTACCCGCCCGGCGAGCGAGTCCGGGACGGCGTCGCCGACCTTCTGGCTCACCGTGGTGAAGGCCTTCCCGGCGAACTCGCGCCCGTTCTGGCCCGCGGTCTCGGCGGCGTTGCGCACCGCCGGGTTCTGCGCGATGTGGCGGGCGGACTTCCGCAGCTGCTCGTAGCGCTCGCGTCCGGCCCGGGTTCCGAGCACGTACCCGAGGGCCAGTCCGACCACGAACGTGACCTTGTAACGCATCCCTGTCACCCTTCGTCGTGTGGTGCCCGGCCCGCTGTCGATACCGATTGGCGGAGCACCCCCCTGCTTGCGCTAATCTATGACTCGCAACGGGCGCTCGCCCCCCGGCAACGCCGGAGGTGGGCTGTTCGATGCACCGCAGCAATCCCCTGTAGCTCAATTGGCAGAGCAGCCGACTGTTAATCGGCAGGTTACTGGTTCGAGTCCAGTCGGGGGAGCGCGGTCCCCTGTAGCTCAATTGGCAGAGCATTCGGCTGTTAACCGGAGGGTTGCTGGTTCGAGTCCAGCCGGGGGAGCAAGGAAGAAGAAGAGGGCCCTGAGGGGTCCTCTTCTTTTCTTTGTCACCCCGTCCGGGAACCGGGCAGCCTTCGGCGCGGTCTCTCTGAACAGGCGAAGCCGATCATGCGAGGCATCCGAGGCAGGAGATCGTATGAGCGGCTATGCTGCGGCAGACGGCGCGCACACGTGTACGCGCCACGCCGTGAAGGGGCGGTAGCTCAGCCGGTTAGAGCAGCGGACTCATAATCCGTCGGCCGTGGGTTCGAGTCCCACCCGCCCCACTGCGAGCCGCAGGTGCAGAAACGATCGCACCTGCGGCTTCGGCGTGTCCGGGGCCTGTCGTGCCATCAGGCGGGCCGAGCTCAGGCCCTTTGGCCGGGAACCGCCCGGGAACGCGGGTCGGCCGTCTCGGGCTGATCGCGGCGACGGCGCGGCACGGGTGAGGCAGCCTTCTCGGCGGCGTCGCGCTATACGGACACGCCGCGGCAGGCATGTCTCGCTTCTTGAGCCCGGACACCTGCACGATCTGCTGCCGCACGACGATCACCCGCCGGGCGAAGTCGACGTCGTCCCATCGGAGCCCGCGCGCCTCACCGCGGCGCAGGCCCGTTCCGGCGATCACCTCGATGCGTAGCTGACGGAGTGCGCCCTACGGCACAGCCCCGCCGATCAGCGGGGCTGTACGCGTATGGGAGAACGTCTGCCGACCGGTTCCGGTCGCTCACCGGCGTGGACGTCCCGGCCTGGATGAAAGAACCACCCGTCCCGATGTGTGCCGCAGGCGAGGATCCGTTCCCACCTGCGGCTTCCGCCTCCTTGGAGCTAGAAGTCCTCCGTCTCGTCCGTGAGATGGCGCAGGACGTCCGTCAGGTCCTGGCGCCGGGCGAACGCCACGCGCTGGCGGTGGGCGCCCGAGCCGTCGCGCAGGAGGCCCGCCATGGTCTTGGCGGCGTGATCGAGGTCGCCGGCGGCGGACAGTTCCGGGGCGACCATGTCCAGCAGTGCCTCCGCGAGGTCCGCCGCCGGGAGTTCCGTCCCCGAGTACGGGTCGAGGCCGAAGCCCTCCAGGCCGTCGTGAGCCGCCCGCCAGCGCGCGAGGCGCAGTACGTCGTCCCGTACGGCCGGTTCGGGGCGGCGCTCCGCGATCTCGCGCAGCGCCGTGGAGACCAGCGCGCGGGCCAGTTCGGCCTGCAGGATGGCCGAGTCGATGTCCGGCGACATGTCCGGCGCCCGGATTTCGAGCGTCGGCCAGTGACCGGAGGGGCGGAGGTCCCAGTAGACCATCTTGGTGTCCAGGGCCGCTCCGGAGCCGAGCAGGGTCTGCACCGAGCGCCGGAAGTGCGCCGTGGACGTGAAGTGCGGGGGCAGGCCCGCCGAGGGCCAGCCGGACCAGGCCATCGCACGCCAGCTGGCGTGGCCGGTGTCACGACCGCCCCAGAACGGAGAGTTGGCGGCCAGCGCGATCAGCGTGGGCAGCCAGGGTCTGATCCTGTTGGACACGGCCACCGCCACATCCACGTCGAGCGTGCCGATGTGGATGTGGCGGCCGCAGCTGACCAGTGTGTCGGTGAGCGCGCCGAAGCGGCGGTGCTGCTCGCGCTGGCGCGGCTCGTCGTCGGTCAGGTGCAGCGGCCCCTCGACGGCGACGACCGGCGAGGGGGCGGCCAGCAGCCGGCAGCCGTGGGCGCGGGCGGCCCGGCCGATGGTGCGCCGCAGGGCGGCGAGCTCGGCGCGCAGCGAGGCCGCAGAGTGGGCTATCGGGGTGGATATCTCCACCTGGTAGCGGGTGCCCTCGGGGTGGAGCTCGCCGGGCAGCCCGCCGGCCGTCGCCAGGACCAGCGGGGCGGCGGGGACCACCCGGAAGCTGTGGGCGTCGACGAGCAGGAACTCCTCCTCGACGCCGAGGGTGAGGGGGACGGTCGTGCGCACCGTGTTCTGCGTCGTGCCGGTGCTCGTGGTGCTGTTGCCAGGTTCGATCACTACGCCTCCCTGGACATACGAGTCTTTTCATCATGAGCTGAACACGAGGCGAGGAGCGCACGCCGATTCAGTCAAATGTCCGGTGATAGTGGCGGGTTACCGGCAATACGGCACCTGGGCCGGTAGTGCGGAGCCGCGTGTGGCGACTGTTGCCGGTGGGTGAACGGGCCAAAAATCCAGGAGGGCGGCGGACGGCCGGTGGTTATCATCCGCTGTGACCCGGACGACCGCCCCACCCCAGCTCTGGCAGCGAATATTCGCCGACCTCACCCCGCTGAGCGCATCCGCGGACTACCGGAGGCTGTGGTTCGGCGGAACCATCTCCTGGGTCGGCCAGGCGATGACCACCCTCGCGATCTCGCTCCAGGTCTACGACATCACCCGGTCCAGCTTCTCGGTCGGGCTCGTCGGGCTCTTCTCGCTCGTCCCGCTCGTCGTCTTCGGCCTCTACGGCGGAGCGATCGCCGACACCGTGGACCGGCGCAAGCTCGGCCTGTACAGCTCGATGGCCGCCGCCGCGCTGTCGGTCGTGCTCGCCACCGCCGCGCTGCTCGACTTCCACCGCGTCTGGTTCCTGTACGCCGTCGTCGCGCTCCAGGCGGTCTGCGGGGCGCTGACCGGCCCGGCCCGGTCCGCCATGATCCCGAGGCTGCTGCCGGTCGAACAGCTGCCCGCCGCCAATGCCCTGAACTCCGTGACCATGACCTTCGGTTCGATGGTCGGCCCGGCCTTCGGCGGATTCATCGTCACCGTCGCGGGCTACGAGACGGCCTACCTGATCGACGCCGTCACCTTCACCGCCGCGCTCTACGCGATGTGGAAGCTGCCGTCGATGAAGCCCGACCGGGCCGAGGGCGCGCGGGGCAGGGCCTCCGTTCTCGACGGACTGCGCTTCCTCGGCACCCGGCCGAACATCCGGATGACCTTCTTCTCCGACCTGGCCGCCATGGTGCTCGCCCAGCCCCGGGCGCTGTTCCCGGCCATCGCAGGGCTCTGGTACGGCGGTGGTCCCGGAACGGTCGGCCTGCTGGTCGCCGCCATGGCCGCCGGGGCGCTGCTCGGCGGGCTGTTCTCCGGCTGGCAGGGCCGTATCCGCCGGCACGGGCTGGCGATCCTGCTCGCCGTCGCGGGCTGGGGACTGGCCGTCGCGGTGTTCGGGATCACCCGGAACCTGTGGCTCGGCATGTTCTTCCTGGCCCTGGCCGGGTACGCGGACACCGCCTCGATGGTGTTCCGCACCACCATGCTCCAGGCCGCCACCCCCGACGACATGCGCGGCCGTCTACAGGGTGTCTTCATCATCGTCGTCGCCGGCGGACCCCGGCTGGGCGATTTCCTCCCCGGGTGCGCCGCCGACCTGATCTACCCGACCGTGGCCGTGACGGGCGGC
>NZ_JBSGZP010000032.1:0-22349 GCF_053611065.1 Streptomyces sp. NPDC054840 | reverse complement strand
GGGGTGGCCTGATGTTCATCCGCCCGATGGGGGTGACGGTCCGCGCGGCGAACCGCCCGCCGGGGCACCCGCTGCTGCGGGGCCTGCTGGCGCGGGCGGCGGGAACGGCGGAGGCGACGGCGGGCTCCGTGGGGACCGCGAGCCCGGCGGCCGCGAGCCCCATGGGCCGGATCGAACCGCAGGCCGGACCGCCGCTCGAACCCCAGGCCGGGCCGCTCGAACCCCAGGCCGGGGCACCGTCCGAGCCCCCGCAGCCGGCCGAACCGGAGCCATCGGCGGCTATCACGCCGGAGCGCACCGCAGCGGCGGGGTCGACCGCCCCGGCCGGCCTGGTGGCGGAGCTCACCCAGCTGGCCGGCCTCGCCCGCGAGGGCCTGCTGACCCCCCAGGAGTTCACGACGGCCAAGGCCCGCCTGCTGCGGGGCTGACCCGCGTCGGTCGGCCGGGGCCGTCCCGGCCCGGCGCCGCGCCGGCAGGACCCCGACGCCGGCGCATGCCGCCGCGGCCGACGCGAAGCCCGGTACGGCCGGATCGACCTATCCGGGAACGGCGCGGCGGCGTAGCCCCCGCCGCCCGTCGTCTCACAGACGAACCGCAGCGGTACGCGGTCGATGGTGCGATCCACGACGCGCGCCGCCCGCTCCTCCTGGCCGGGAGTGCGGCACGGCATGATCGGCGACGACCCGGACGGCACGGTGCTCCGCGCCCTGGCCTTCACGATGTTCGACGGCCGGATCCGCACCGTTTCCGTCGGTGGTCGACCCCGACGAGCCCGGCCACCTGTGCCCGGGCGCCGGCGCCCGGGCGATCGACCGCGAAAGCCGCGAGGCCTGCCGCGCGTCGGGGTGACGCGAGAGTCGCCTCCCGCCCCCAACCGGGTGAGGCCCGGCGACCGGCCGACTCCGTTGGGGGATTTGTCATACCGGGCGTGGCAGCATCGGCCGCCTCGGAGGTGATCCCATGTCACATCGACTGTCGCGGCGGCCCCTTCGTGCCGTCTGCATCGCCGCAGTGCTCGTCGTCGCCGGCCCGGTCCCCGGGGCCCGGGCCGAGCCGGGGCTTCCCGAAGGGGAGTCCGTCGGGGTGCTGCTCACCCGCCTGCAGGGTCTGTACCAGAAGGCCGAGGAGGCCACCGAGGCGTACAACGCCGCCGACGTCGCCCTGCGGTCCGGCCAGGCCGAGGAGCGGCTGCGCGCCGCCGAGCTCGGCAAGGCCCGTACGGCGCTCGACTCCGAGCGGGCCATCGCCGGGCGGCTCGCCCGGGAGCAGTACCAGGGCGGCCTGGGGCTCTCCCCGTACGCCCGGATGCTGCTCGCCGGGAATCCGCAGGCCGCCCTGGACCAGCGTCGGCTCGCCGCCCGCGAGGGGGCCCGGCGGGCGGGCGTACTGGCCCGGCTCGCCCGGGGCGAGAAGAAGGCCGAGGCCCTCGCCGTACGGGCCCGCGAGGCCCTGGACGCCCGGCAGACCCTGGCGGCGCAGCAGAAGCTCCACAAGGACGAGGTCGCGGCGCAGCTCAAGGAGGTCGAGCGGGTACTCGCCGCCCTGACCCCGGACCAGCTCACCCGGCTCGGCGCGCAGGAGGCCGAGAACACCGCCGCCGCGCAGCGGAACCTGGTCGATTCGGGCCGTCTCCCCACCCGTACGGGCACCCCGACGGCGGCCGGTGGCGCCGCCGTCGGCTACGCGGCGGCCCAGATCGGCAAGCCGTACGTCTGGGGCGCGGAGGGGCCGGGGTCCTTCGACTGCTCCGGGCTGACCTCGCAGGCCTGGGCGCACGCCGGGCGCGCCATCCCCCGGACGAGTCAGGAGCAGTGGGCCCAGCTGCCGAAGGTGCCGCTGGACCAGCTGCGGCCCGGGGACCTGGTGGTCTATTTCCCCAAGGCCACCCATGTGGGCCTGTACGTCGGCGACGGCAAGGTGATCCAGGCGCCGCGACCGGGCTCCCTGGTGAAGGTCTCGCCCATCGCCGCGAACCCGCTGCTGGGGGCGGTCCGGCCGGACCCGGACGGCGCCCCGCTCGCGGAGTTCACCCCGCCCGCGCTGCCGGAGGCACCGGCGGCGCAGGTGGGGGACGATACCGGCTACTCCGCCGAGGAGGCCCCGACGGAGGAGGCGACCTCCGCCAGGTAGTCGGCCGTGTCCTCGGGGTCGTAGAAGTACGCGTCGAAGTCGGCCGGGTTGTCGAAGCCGTTGGCGAACCGATCAGCCACCGGCTGGAGCTGCCCGGCCGCGCCGATCAGGTTCAGTACGTGCTCCGGCGGGACGCCCAGCATCGCGTTCGTCCACTGGGTCGCCGGCTTGCCCGTGGTGAACCAGTACTTGTCGAAGGTCGCCTTCATCCACGCCTCGTCGAACGGGTTGTCCCCGTGCATCAGGATCGACGACAGGTACGAGGCGGCGCACTTCGCGGCGGAGTTGGAGCCCTGCCCGGTGATCGGGTCGTTGGCGACGACCACGTCAGCCACGCCCAGGACCAGGCCGCCGCCCGGGAGGCGTCCGATCGGGTTGCGGACGACCGGCGCGTAGCGGCCGGCCAGCGTGGCGCCCGCGTCCGTCAGCTCCACCTTCGTCGCGCGGGAGTACTCCCACGGCGTGAACTTCTCCATGAGCTCCAGCGTGAGCGCCAGGTGCTCCGCCGGGTCCTTGACCCCGTTGAAGACGTCCAGCGGACCGCCCGGGATGCCTTCCCAGAACAAGATGTCGGCCCGGCCCGAGGTGGTCAGGGTGGGCATGACGAACAGCTCGCCGACGCCGGGGACCAGGTTGCAGCGGACCACTTCCGTCTGCGGGTGCTCGGGGCGCGGACCGAGGCCGTGCACGTAGGCGACGGCGAGCGCGCGCTGCGGGGCTTCGTACGGGGAACGCGCCGCGTCCCGCCCGAACATCGAGACGAGCTCGCCCTTGCCGGCGGCGACCAGCACCAGGTCGTAGGTACGGGAGAAGAAGTCGAGGTCGGCGACCGAGGCGCCGTGGACGACCAGTTGGCCGCCCCGCTGCGCGAAGGTGTCGAGCCAGCCGGCCATCTTCACGCGCTGGTCGACCGACTGCGCGTACCCCTTGAGCCTGCCGAGCCAGTCGACGGCGCGGCCGGCGTCGGGGGTGGCGACGGAGACGCCGAGGCCCTCGATCTTCGGGGCCTGCTGCTCCCAGAAGTTGATCTGGAGATCACGCTCGTGCTGCAGCGCCGTGTCGAACATGCACTGCGTGGACATCACCCGCCCGGTGCGGATCTCGTCCGCCGTCCGGTTGGACATGAGGGTGACGTCGTACCCCTTCGACTGGAGTCCGAGGGCGAGCTGGAGACCGGACTGGCCGGCTCCTACGACAAGTATCTTGCGCATCTCTCACGTTCTCTGTTCGGGAGTGGTGTCGAGGGCGTGGCCCACCAGGGCGAGGAGTGATTCGACCACCGTGTCGCGGCGCCTCGCGTCCATGATCACGACGGGTACGTGGGGCGGGACGCTGAGCGCCTCGCGCACGTCCTCGGGTTCGTACGACTGCGAGCCGTCGAAGTGGTTGACGGCGACGGCGTACGGGAGCCCGCAGGTCTCGAAGTAGTCCAGGGCCGGGAAGCAGTCGCGCAGGCGGCGGGTGTCGGCCAGGACCAGACCGCCGATGGCGCCGCGCACCAGGTCGTCCCACATGAACCAGAACCGCTCCTGGCCCGGGGTCCCGTACACGTAGAGGACGAGGTCGTCGTCGAGGGTGACGCGGCCGAAGTCCATGGCGACCGTGGTGGTGCTCTTGTCCGGGGTGCCGGACAGGTCGTCGGTCGGGGCACTGGCCCGGGTCATCACCGCTTCGGTGCGCAGCGGGGTGATCTCGGAGACGGAGGAGACGAAGGTCGTCTTGCCGACGCCGAAGCCGCCCGCGACCAGCACCTTGACGGCGACGGGTGCGCGGGAGCGGTCGTACTGCCAAGGCTGGGCCGGCTCGTCGTCCGACTCCGCGGGGCACACCGGACTGTCAGAGACGGCGAAGACCACTGAGCACCCTTTCCAGCAGCGCGCGCTCGGGACGGCCACTGCCGTGGCCCGTTCCGTAGACGCGGATCCGGCCCTGGTCGGCGAGGTCGCTGACCAGGACGCGGACCACGCCGAGCGGGAGCTTCAGCAGCGCGGATATCTCGGCGATCGTCCGCATGCGGCGGCAGACCTCGACGATGGCGGGCATCTCGGGCATGCGGTCCGGCTTCTGCGGCTCCGAGACCTTGGCGTCCAGGGCGGCGACGAACGTCTCGACGTGCAGGACCTGCGTGAAGCGGGTGCGGCCGCCCGTGAGGGAGTACGGGCGGACGCGGGCGGGGCGGCGGTCGGCGCCGCGTATCGGCAGCCGATCGGAGGCCGTACTCCTCACGGGGTGTTCTCCATCGACTGGCGCAGCTCACTGCGGACTTCGGGGGTCAGGACGTGGCCGGCGCGGCCGACGAACAGGGCCATGTGGTAGGCGACGACGCTCATGTCGCAGTCGGGGGTGGCGTGCACGCCCAGTAGTGAGCCGTCGCTGATGGCCATGACGAAGACGGAGCCGTGCTCCATCGCCACCATGGTCTGCTTGACCGAACCGGTCTCCATGAGGGCGGCGGCGCCGGTGGTGAGACTGCCGAGGCCGGAGACGATGGCGGCCAGGTCGGCGGACGCGCCGCGCGGGCCCCGGGGCTTGGGCCGGTCTGCCGGTTCGGCCGTGCCCGCTCCCGGGTCGGAGGACAGGAGCAGCAGCCCGTCCGAGGAGACGACGGCGACGGAGTTGACGCCGGGCACCTCCTCGACCAGGTCGGTCAGCAGCCACTGCAGGTTGCGTGCCTGGGTGCTCAGTCCGTACGTACTGGGCGCGGTCATTTGCGTGCCTCCTGTGCGGTGTCCCCCCGGTCGGTCTTGCTCTGGCCCGGCCGCTGCTTCCGCCCCTGGTCGGGGGCCTGGTCGAGGGCCTCGTCGAGCGCCTGGTCAGAGGCTTGGCCAGGGGCTTGGCCGGGCTCCTGGTCCTGGGCGAGTTCGGCGGCGACGACGCGCCGTCCGTCCTGGGCTCCCTGGTAGAAGCCTCCGAGCCGGCGCCGCAGCTCCTCGGCGTCGATCCGGCGTGGCGGCTCGGGCGGTCCGTCGGCACGGGCCGCGCGCTCGGCGGGGACGGTGCGCGGGGTCCGCTTGGGCAGGCCCTTGTCGGTGACGGCGCCTTCGCTCTCGGCCTGGTCGGCCGGGTGGCTGCCCTGGCGGGGCAGCCAGTTGCCCTCGGCCGGGGCGTGGGTGTGCGGCTCCGCCTCCGGTTCGGCTTCCTGTACGTCGGCCACGGGTGCGGCGGTGTGCGCCGCGGTCGGGAGCTCCTCGGCGGGGTCCGCCCCGCCGGGGGCGGCGGGCTCCGCGTCGGGGACGACCCGCGCGAGCAGCTGGTCTTCGGGAGTGGGCTCGGCTGCGCGGGGCGCGGCGACGAACACCGGCTCGGCGGGCGGTGTGTCCCCGGCCGGGGACTCCGCGGTGAACACCGGCTCGGCGGGCACCGGTACGACCTCGGCGGGCACCGGCCCCGGCTCCGCGGGGGACTCGGCGACGACCGCGGGGCCGGCCAGTGCTTCGGCCAGGGTGATCGGGACCGCCGCGACGGCGGGCACCGACTCGGACTCGGACGCGGGTTCCGGCTGCGGCTGCGGCTGCGGCTCGACGGCGGCCGGGACGACGGGCGCCTCGGTGACGACCTCGGCAGCAGCCTCGGCCTCGGCTTCGGCTTCGGCTTCCGCTTTCGCTTCGGCCGCGGCTTCCGCCTCCACGGCCGCTTCCACAGCCGGGTCCTCGTCCGGGTCCGGAGCGGCATGCGACCCGCGCCGTCGCGTCGGCAGCGTGTTCTCGTTCGCCTCCGCTATCACTCCCGGCAGCCGCAGAGCGGGCCCGCCCGGCATGGCCAGGGTGTGCACCGGGGAGACCATCGGAGTCGTGGGCAGCAGCGCCGCCGGGACGACCACCAGGGCCTCGGTCCCGCCGTGCCGCGGGGTGCGCAGCTCGGCGGTGACCCCGTGCCGGGCCGCGAGTCGCCCGGCCACGTACAGGCCGAGGCCGAGGCCGTGTTCCGCCTCGGATTCCTCGTCGTAGGCCTCGGGCGTGGACAGCCGGGTGTTCAGCGCTTCCAGGCGGCCCTCGGTGACGCCGATGCCCTCGTCCACGACGGACAGCACCACGTCACCGGAGCCCAGCAGCCGGCCGGACACCTTCACCTTGACGTCCGGCGGGGAGAACGTGGTCGCGTTCTCCAGCAGCTCGGCCAGCACGTGCGAGATGTCGTCGGCGGCGTGTCCCGCGACCTGGGTGTACGAGGGCAGCGCGGCGAGTTCGACGCGCTCGTAGCGCTCGATCTCGCTGACGGCCGCCCGCATCACGTCGACCAGCGGCACCGGCAGGCCCTGCCCTTGGCCGTGTTCCTGCCCGGCGAGGACCAGCAGGTTCTCGTTGTGGCGGCGCATCACGGTCGCCAGGTGGTCCAGCTTGAAGAGGGTCGCCAGCCGGTCGGGGTCCTGCTCCTTGGACTCCAGCTCCTCGATGACCGCGAGCTGGCGCTCCACCAGGCCCAGGGTCCGCAGCGACAGCGAGACGGAGGTCGTCGACATGATGCGCCGGTGCTCCTCCAGCCCCGCCCGCAACTGCGTCAGTTCTTCTTCCAGTGCCTCCCGGCCGGCGGCCAGGGCCTCGCTGCGGCCGATGATCCGGCGCCGGTCGGCGTCGAGCCCGGCGATCCGGGTGTGCAGGGAGACCGTCTGGTCGCGCACCGCGTTCAGGTGGCGTACGACCTCGGCGAACTCGTCGTTGCGGCCCGTGAACCGCACCGGTTCCACCGAGCCTTCCGGCGTGGCCAGCCGCTCCGCTCCGCGACGCAGGACCGACAGCGGCCGGGTCAGCGACCGTGCCACGGCGGTCGAGACACCGACGGCGAGCAGGAACAGCACACCGAGCAGCGCGATCGCGACTTCGAGCCGGGTCACGTCGTCGTCGCGCAGCGCGGCCAGGGCGGAGGCCCGTTCACTCGCGAGGGTGGCCTCCACGGTGCGCATGCGGTCGATGCGGGCGGTCAGCGCGGTGCCGACGGTGGGCCCGTCCGTCTTGCGGTCGGCGGGCGTCAGGGTGGGCCGGTCGGTGAGCCGCTTGAGGAAGTCGTCGGCCGTCTTGACCTCGGGGCCGGTGACCGTGGCGGCCAGGGTCTGGCGTACGTCGGGCCGCGCGGCCCGCGCGAAGTCGTCGAGGGCGGCCTGTTCCCGTACGCGCGCCCGCTGGGCGGCGGTGGTGAGTTCGTCGACCACGGCCGCGTTGGGGGGCTGCTCACCGCGGGGGACGGCCAGCGCGGCGAGCAGCAGTCCACGGGTGGCCGAGGCCTGTTCCACGGCCTGGCCCAGCGGGGCCAGCGGACGGGTGGTCGTCAGGGCGGCCCCGGCGCGCGGCGGGGTCAGCTCGGCGAGCTGGGCGCCCGGGGCGAGGAGTTCCGCGATGACTCCGGCGTAGGCCTGCTGGGCGGCGAGGGCGCTGCCCTTGCCGTCGACGGCCTCGGCGCGGACGGTCCGTACCCGGGCGAGGGCCCGGGCGGTGGCCTCGTCGGCCTCGGCCTGGACCTCGGCGAGCTGCCGGTCGGTCCCGGCGATGCGCTCCTGGACGGGCCCCTTGGCCGTGCCGGGCCGGCCCTTGGCGGCGTACTCGACGACCGCGTCACGCTCGTCACCGAGGAGGTGCGTGAGGGTGAGGGTCTGCCGGGTCCGTTCCGCGAGGGTGACCAGGCGCTGGGAGTCGTTCAGTTCCGTCGAGGCGGAGACGACGGCGGGCGCGCCTGCCGCGAGGACGGTGAGGCCGGCGACGGCTACGCCGACGACCAGCCTGCGGCGCACGCGGACGCGGCGTCCTGCGGGGGCCGGGCCGTCGGCGGCGGTGCCGTTCTTCCGAGACCGCTTCTTCTGCACCGGTGCTCGCAATCCTGTACGTGTGCTCTTGCTCGTCTACTCGTGTGGCCGAGGTAACGGCCGGTCAACAAGTAAACGCCCCCTGCTCCCTCGTACCGCCTCAGACCTTTGCAGCGTGCTGGGGAGAGAGCCGCACATCGCCCAACCGGCCACTCGAACGAGTGAACATCACGGATGAGTTGCCGACCAACTCGGGCACCCCGTGCCGGAGCGTCTCCGTGGACAGGTGGTTGAAAGATCGATACGGGCTTTGGCAGGATGCCCGCCCACACGACCGCCCCGCCGTCGCGACCCTCGCCGGCCGTCCCGGGCGGCCGGTGCGCGGAGCCGCCCGGGAGCATCCGGTCCGGTACGGACCTGCCCGCGCCCGCCGCCTCCCGCGCGGCAGAATGCGGGTATGCGCATCGACCTCGCCTCGGCCCCCGGCCACCAGGAACGCCCCAATGAGGACTGGGTGTCGGCCGCGATCCCCGCTTCGGGCGGCGGCGTCCTGGTGGTCCTGGACGGGGTCACCCCGCCGGGCGGCGACGACGGATGCGTGCACGGGGTGCCCTGGTTCGCGGCCCGCCTCGGCGGCCGATTGACCGAACTGTCCGGATCACGGCGGGACATGCCGCTCGCTCAGGTTCTGGCCGAGTCCGTCCGCGCCACGGCCGATGCCCACCGCGACACCTGTGACCTTTCTCACGTACGGACTCCGCAGGCGACGGTCGTCCTCGTCCGCTGGGACGCGCAGTACGTGGAGCACCTCGTCCTCTCGGACTCCGTACTGCTCCTGGAGGCGCCCGGCGGCGAGGTGACGGCCGTGCTCGACGACCGGCTGGACCGTGTCCCGCCGGAGGTGCTCCGCTCGGTGGCCCGGACGGACGCCCTGCGCAACGCGGAGGGCGGCTTCTTCACGGCGGCCGCGGACCCGGCGGTGGCGCTTCGGGCGGTGACGGGGCGCACTCCGCGCGGGCGGGTGCGGGCGGTGGCCGCGCTCACGGACGGGGCGAGCCGGTGGACGGACACCTTCGGGCAGGGCGACTGGGCCGACTGCCTGGCGGTGCTGGGCAAGGAGGGCGCGCAGGGCCTGATCGGCCGGGTGCGCGCCATCGAGTCCGACCCGGCCCGCCCGTCGGCCCGGTACAAGCGGCACGACGACGCGTCGGCGGTCTACGCGGAGCTCTGAGCGTGCCCTGCTCCGAACACCCCCCGGGCGCACGCCGGCCCCGGCCGCACGCCGTCGGCCCTGCGGCGGAGCGCCCTACTCCCCGCCCGCGTTCAACTGGTTCAGCAGCCGGGCCAGTTCCGCCACCTCGCCGCGGTCCCAGTCGGCGAGTTTGCGCATGTACTGCTCGCGCCGAGCCCCCCGGACCTGCAGGAACCGCTGTCGGCCCTCCTCCGTGAGACCGACCAGGGAAGCCCGGCCGTCGGCGGGGTCCGGCTCGCGGGCCACCAGGCCGAGGACCTCCAGGGCCCGCAGCTGCCGGCTCATGGTGGCCTTGCCGACCCCGAAGTAGGCGGCGAGTTCGGTGGCTCGCTGCCGGCCGGCCGCCTCCAGGCGTACGAGGAGCCCGTACGCGGCCGGCTCCAGCTCGGGGTGGAGCTCGCGGGCCATCTCGCCCGAGGAGGCGCGGGCCCTCCGGAGGAAGACGGACAGCTCCCGCTCCAGGGCAAGGAACTCCTGGTCTTCACTCCCGTGCACGTCCCGCTCCTTCGATGGTGTCCGGCACCCCGGTGGGTGGGGGGCCAGTATTTCGCAGCGGGTGTGCCGACGGCCCGGTACCCCGCCGGAGCGGGACACCGGGCCGTGTGCACGCGTCAGGCCGCCGCGACGACCGGAACCTCCGCCCGGGCCAGGGCGAGCTCCAGGACCTGCCGCACGTCCGTCACCGGGTGCACCTCCAGCGTCTCCAGCACCTCCGCCGGGACGTCGTCCAGGTCGGCCTCGTTGCGCTTGGGGATGATGACGGTGGTCAGTCCGGCCCGGTGCGCGGCGAGCAGCTTCTGCTTCACCCCACCGATGGGCAGCACGCGGCCGGTGAGCGAGACCTCGCCGGTCATGGCCACGTCCGTGCGCACCTGCCGTCCGGAGAGCAGCGAGGCGAGTGCGGTGGTCATGGTGATGCCCGCGCTCGGGCCGTCCTTGGGCACGGCGCCCGCCGGGAAGTGGATGTGCACGCCCCGGTCCTTCAGGTCGGCGACCGGCAGCTCCAGTTCCGCGCCGTGCGAGCGCAGGAAGCTCAGCGCGATCTGCGCCGACTCCTTCATGACGTCGCCGAGCTGACCGGTGAGGGTCAGGCCGGCCGCGCCCGTCTCCGGGTCGGCCAGCGAGGCCTCCACGAACAGCACGTCACCGCCGGCGCCGGTCACCGCGAGGCCGGTGGCCACGCCGGGGACGGCGGTGCGCCGTTCGGCCGGGTCCTGGGCGGACTCCGGTACGTGGTGCGGGCGCCCGATCAGGGCCCGCAGGTCGCCGGCGCCGATGTTCAGGGGCAGCTCCCGCTCCCCCAGCTCGTGCTGCGAGGCGACCTTGCGCAGCAGGCGGGCGAGGGACCGCTCCAGGGTGCGTACGCCGGCCTCGCGGGTGTACTCCCCGGCCAGCTTGCGCAGCGCGTCCTCCTCCAGGACCACCTCGTCGGAGCCGAGCCCGGCGCGCTCCAGCTGGCGCGGGAGCAGGTGGTCGCGGGCGATGACGACCTTCTCGTCCTCGGTGTACCCGTCGAGCCGGACCAGTTCCATACGGTCGGCCAAGGCCTCGGGGATGGCTTCCAGGACGTTGGCGGTGGCCAGGAAGACGACATCGCTGAGGTCCAGCTCCACCTCCAGGTAGTGGTCGCGGAAGGTGTGGTTCTGCGCCGGGTCGAGGACCTCCAGCAGGGCGGCCGCCGGGTCGCCGCGGAAGTCGGAGCCCACCTTGTCGATCTCGTCGAGGAGAACCACCGGGTTCATCGACCCGGCCTCCTTGATCGCCCGGACGATCCGGCCGGGCAGGGCGCCGACGTAGGTCCGGCGGTGGCCGCGGACCTCGGCCTCGTCGCGGACGCCGCCGAGGGCGACCCGGACGAACTTGCGGCCCATGGCGTGCGCCACGCTTTCGCCGAGGCTGGTCTTTCCCACTCCGGGCGGGCCGACGAGGGCGAGGACGGCGCCGCCGCGGCGGCCGCCGATGACGCCCATGCCGCGTTCGCCGCGCCGCTTGCGGACGGCGAGGTACTCGGTGATGCGGTCCTTCACGTCGCTGAGGCCCGCGTGCTCGGCGTCGAGCACGGCCCTGGCCCCGCGGATGTCGTACTCGTCCTCGGTGCGCTCGTTCCAGGGCAGTTCCAGCACCGTGTCCAGCCAGGTCCGGATCCAGGACCCCTCCGGGCTCTGGTCGCTGGACCGCTCCAGCTTCTCGACCTCCTTGAGCGCGGCTTCCCGTACCTTCTCGGGGAGGTCGGCGGCCTCGACGCGGGCGCGGTAGTCGTCGGACTCCTCGCCGTCCTTCTCGCCGTTCAGCTCGCGCAGTTCCTTGCGTACGGCCTCCAGCTGCCGCCGGAGCAGGAACTCGCGCTGCTGCTTGTCGACGCCGTCCTGGACGTCCTTGGCGATGGATTCGGCGACGTCCTGCTCGGCGAGGTGGTCGCTCAGGGCCTTGATCGCGAGCCTGAGGCGGGCGACCGGGTCGGCGGTCTCCAGCAGTTCGACCTTCTGCCCGACCGTCAGGAAGGGTGAGTACCCCGAGTTGTCGGCGAGCGCGGACACGCCTTCGATCTGCTGGACCCGGTCGACGACCTGCCAGGCGCCGCGCTTCTTGAGCCAGCTGGTGGCGAGTGCCTTGTACTCCTTGACGAGCTCGGCGACCGCCCCGGGCAGCGGATCGGGCACCGTCTCCTCGACGGTCTCGCCCTCGACCCAGAGCGCGGCTCCGGGGCCGGTGGTCCCGGCCCCGATGCGGACCCGGCCGAGGCCGCGGATGAGCGCCCCGGGGTCCCCGCCGGAGAGCCGCCCGACCTGCTCGACGGTGCCGAGCACACCGGTCCCGGCGTACGTGCCGTCGACGCGCGGCACGAGCAGGACCCGGGGTTTCCCGCTGCCGCTCTTCCCGGCGGCGGCCTGCGCCGCCTCCACGGCGGCGCGCACGTCGGCGTCGGACAGGTCCAGCGGTACGACCATTCCGGGCAGCACGACCTCGTCGTCGAGCGGCAGTACGGGCAGGGTGAGTGTGACGGACGTCGAAGCCATGATCTTCCCTCCGGCAGTGAAGTTGAGCTCTGCCGACTCAATGCATGGGCGCCTCCCCATGTTCCCCAAGGCCCGTTCGCCCGGGGCGAACACGTGGGACCGCGGAGATGCGGACGTCGCCGACGTGGTCTTCGCCGAGAGGCGGGAGGAGGCGGAGGCGGCGGAGGCGGCGTCCGGTCTGGCGTCGCCGGACGGGGCGCGGACGTCGGGGCCCGGGGCGGACAGGCCGCCGACGGTGACGTCACCGGAGGCGGTACGGACCACCTGGACCCCTGGCGGGGCTACCCCCCGGTCACGGGGAGTTCCGAGGGCATGCCCCACTCGCTCCAGGAGCCGTCGTACACCGCGATCTCCTCGTACCCGGCGAGGTCGGCGCCGAGGGCCAGGACGCAGGCGGTCACCCCGGAGCCGCAGCTGAGGTAGAGCCGTTCCCGTTCCCCCGTCAACGCCCGGAAGGCCGCGCGCAGTTCCGTGGAGGGGCGCATCCGCCCGTCCCGGTCCTGGAGTTCGGCGAACGGCAGGTTGACCGCGCCCGGCATGTGGCCGCCGCGCAGGCCCGGTCGGGGTTCGGGGGCGGTGCCGGCGAAGCGTTCCCGGGTGCGGGCGTCGAGGACGGCCGCCGTCGGGTCGGTCAGGGCACGCGCGACGGTGGCGCTGTCGACCAGCAGCCCGGCCCTGGGCCGGGCGGTGAAGGAGCCGCCCGGGCCCGCGTACGCGGGGCACGTGGGCGAGGTCGGCAGGCCTGCGGCGGTCCAGGCGGGCAGTCCCCCGTCGAGCACGGCGGCCCGGTCGAAGCCCATGGCGCGCAGCATCCACCAGGCGCGGGCACTGGAGTAGACGCCGGCGCCGTCGTAGACGACGACGGTGTCCGAGTCCTCGACGCCGAGGACGCGCATCGCCTCGGTGAACTCCGGGGCCCCGGGCATGGTGTGCGGGGCGGGCGCGGTGTGGTCGGACAGGGCCCCGTCGAGGTCGAAGGGGCGGGCGCCCGGGATCCGGTGGGCCGCGGCGCGGTGGGCGCCGACGGAGGCGTCGAAGAGGACCAGGCCGGGCGCGCCCAGCCGTCGGGCGAGCCAGTCGACCCCGACGAGCGGTCCGGGGAGCGATCCGGGTTCGCGGGACGCGGAGTTCGGGGACGCGGAGTTCGGGGACGTGGGCATACGGCACCTCCTGGGGCTCGGCGCGCCGCGCCCGCCCGCCGGGGAGGCGCGGCCCGCCGGCTGTACGACGCGGTCGCCCCATCCTCCGGTCCGTCCGCACCTGACGCACAGCCACCCCCGCGCAGGACCGGGCCTGCCCTCCCGCGTCCGCGACGCGGCTCACGCCGACCGGCCTCGGACCCTGCTCGCACCCGCCCGGCCCGGACGCCGGCCGTAGCCGCCCGGCCGGGACCTCAGCCGCACCCGCCCGGCCGTGCGTAGACCGCCACCCGGGCGCCGCGCACCCCGTCCACCGAGCACAGGTCGAAGCCGGCGGCCAGCCCCTCCCGCTTGACCGCCTCCCGCGGGTACGGGTCCAGCGGCTGGCCTGCCGGGTCCAGCAGGGCGATCACCCGGGGCGAGGCCAGCAGCGCCGCGCGGATCCGGTCCGGGGGCAGTTCGGTGCCCTGGAGGCTGTGCGAGGCCGCCGGGGTGCGGTCCAGGGCCACGTCGCGCAGCTCCCCGTACAGCTCAGGCGACGACAGCAGCCACTCGCGCCTGCGCGAGGGCATGAACACCACCGCGTCCCCGGGGCGCGCCCGCTCCCGGACCGCGGCCGCCACCGCGAGCACGTCGTCCTTGCGGCTCTCCGGCGTACGCAGCCACACCGACCAGATGCCGAACGGCACCAGGAGCGCGCCCGCCAGCAGCCACGGCCACCATCCGCGGGCCCGCGCGAGCCGGGCCCCCGCCAGCAGGGCGAGCCCGGCCAGCGCGTAGATCACGTACCGGTCGACGTACCAGGGGTCGAACAGTGAGATCAGCATCAGCAACCCGGGCGGCAGCAGGACGAGCGGGAGCGCCACCCGGACGAGGTCGCCCGGAGCGCCCCGCGCGAGCAGCAGGGCCGCGCCGGCCACCACCGCGTACGCCACCCAGTCCTCCCAGCCGGGCCGCCCGAGCCAGCCCAGCTGCTGCCCGGCCTGCCGGGCGCTGACCACGGCCAGCGGCAGCAGCAGGACCGCCACGACCGCGGAGCTCCGCCGCCAGCCGCGCGAGCGCCACGCGGTGCAGGCGTGGGCGAGCAGGGCGAGCGCGGCGAACTCGTGCAGCCAGCAGCCGAGCAGCAGCACCACCGTGTAGGCCGGCCACCGCTCGCGCAGCATCAGGTACGTCGCCCACACCACGGCGGCCGCGACCAGGGCGTACGAGCGGCCCTCCTGGGCGTACGTCTGCACGGGAGGCAGTACGGCGTACACGCAGCCCGCGAGCAGTGCCGCCCGCTCCCCCGCGAGCCGGTGGGCGACGGCGGCCACTCCGGCGGCCGCGAGGGCGGTGGCGGCGACGGAGGGCAGCCGCAGCGTCCACAGGCCGCCCTCCCCCACCTGGAACAGCCCATGCATGAGCAGGTAGTGCAGGCCGTGGACGGCGTCGACCCGGCCCAGCAGCTCCACGATCTGGCCGAGCGGCCGGTGGGCCACCTGCCAGGTGACGGACTCGTCGCGCCACATGCTGCCCCCCCGCTCCAGGCCCCACAGGCCGAGGAGCACGGCCAGCAGCGGCGGGAGCAGGCGCCAGGGGGCGATCCGGCTGATGTCGGCCTCCGCGTGCGGTCGGGACGGGTGTCGGAACGGGGGTGCGGACTCCATACTCGGGGTTGGACCCGAGTCCCGGCGGAGGTGGGTGTGCGCACGTTACGAACGGTTGCGGTGGCGGTGCTGAGCACGCTGGTCCTGGCGGGCTGCGGGCCCGCGGGTCCCTGGGGCGGCGACGACGCGGCCCCGAATGCCTCCACGAAGCCGGGCACGAGCGCGTCCGCGGACCCGAGCAGGTCCGCGGACCCGACGTCCGCGGACCCGGGCTCGGGCGCGCGTACGAGCCCCGGTACGCGTCCCACGACGAGCGCGACGGCCGAGCCCGGCGCGAGCCCCCCGGCCGGCCAGGTCCCCGCCGCCGGCGAGACCCTGGTCCGGGTCACCCGGACGGGCGGCTTCGCCGGGCAGACCCACACGCTCGTCGTCAAGGCCGACGGCTCCTGGACCCGGCTGGACGCAAAGGCGCGGCCGGCGGGCACCGGAAAGCTGTCCGCGGCGGAACTCGCCGGCCTGCGCACCGCCCTGCGGGAGTCCGGCTTCGCCCGGCTGCCCCCGATCGTGACGGGCGGCCCCACGATCTACGACGGGTTCTCGTACTCCTTCGTGCACGACGGCCACGAGGTGTCCGGCGACCAGGGGTCCCTGCCGGAGGGCCTGACGAAGGTGCTGGACGCACTGCCCCCCTTCACCGGCGGGGAGACCACTCCCTGAGGCCTGTCCCGCCCCTCCCGCCGGGCGCACGAGACGGCCACGGCATTTCGCCGGGTTGCCCGAACGCCCGGGTGCGCCCCGTATGAGGGCGCCCCGCCGCCGTGGGACGCGCCGCGTCCGACGCCGTGCGCCGATCCACCGGGGATGGCGGGCGGCCCTCAGGCGGTGGCCGAGATGTCCCGCAGCAGCCTGTCCAGGAATCCACGCAGCCGAGCCGGCATGTCCACGCTTCCGGGCGCCGGCACCCACTGGATCTGCAGGCCGTCCATGACGGCGAGGATCTCCCGGCCGACGGCCTCGCAGTCGGTGTCCGGGCGCAGTTCGCCGCGTGCGACGCCCGCGGCGAGCAGGTCGACGGTGTAGCCGAGCACCCGGGCGTAGCGCTGGGTGAAGGCCGTCGAGGCCTCCCGTCCGGATGTGCCGAACGACACTCTCGACCCGGTCTTCCCGCACGGCCACGGGCTGACCCTCCAGGGGTCTGCAGGGCACCCCCCGACGCCCCTCGGAGGGCAGGAACGGCGAGGCACCTGACCGGTCTCGCCCGCCGGGTACCGGTCCCGTGGGGGGACCGGTACCCGGTACATCACATTCCGCTTACTGTGGTCCAGCACATATGCCATGTCCGAACCCCACGTAGCCGCAGGCCGACGCCTCCTCTACGCTGCACCCCATTCACGCGGGATCTTCAGGGGCGGACATGGAACAGACACACACCACCCATCAGGGCGCCGCGGCGACACCCGGCGCCCAGCGGCGTGTGCTGGTCGTCGAGGACGACCACACCATCGCCGAGGCCATCGCGGCCCGCCTGCGCGCCGAGGGCTTCCAGGTGCAGACCGCCGGCGACGGCCCCTCGGCCGTCACGGCGGCCGAGAGCTGGCTGCCCGAGCTGCTGGTCCTCGACATCATGCTGCCCGGCTTCGACGGGCTGGAGGTCTGCCGCCGGGTCCAGGCCCAGCGGCCCGTACCGGTGCTCATGCTCACCGCGCGCGACGACGAGACCGACCTGCTGGTCGGGCTCGGGGTCGGGGCGGACGACTACATGACCAAGCCGTTCTCGATGCGCGAGCTGGCCGCCCGGGTCCACGTACTGCTGCGGCGCGTGGAGCGGGCCACCATGGCCGCGCACACCCCGCGCGGGGCCACCCTGCGCCTGGGGGATCTGGAGATCGACCACGCGCAGCGCCGGGTCCGGGTGCACACCGAGGACGTGCACCTGACCCCCACCGAGTTCGACCTGCTGGTGTGCCTGGCCGGCACCCCGCGGGCGGTGCTCTCCCGCGAGCAGCTGCTGGCCGAGGTGTGGGACTGGGCCGACGCGTCCGGGACCCGTACCGTCGACAGCCACATCAAGGCCCTGCGCCGCAAGATCGGCGCGGAGCGGATCCGTACGGTCCACGGCGTCGGGTACGCCCTGGAGACCCCGGCCCAGACGTGAGTGGCCCGCCGAACCGGCTGCGGCAGCGGCAACGGCCTCCGGCGGGGCTGCGGCCCTTCTCGCCCTTCTCGATCAAGACCAAGCTGGGCACGCTCGTGGTGGTCTCGGTCTTCATCACCACGGGCCTGCTGCTGGTGGCCCTGCGCACCGACACCGAGCTGCGCTTCATCACCGTCTTCTCGGTGATCGCCTCGATGCTGATCACCCAGTTCGTGGCACACAGCCTGACGGCGCCGCTGGACGACATGACGAGGGTGGCCCGGGCGATATCCCACGGCGACTTCACCCGGCGGGTACGCGGGGCGGGTCGCCGCGACGAGCTGGGCGACCTGGCCTCCACCATCAACCTCATGGCGGACGACCTGGAGGCCGTGGACCGGCACCGCAAGGAGCTCGTCGCCAACGTCTCGCACGAGCTGCGCACGCCGATCGCTGCGCTGCGGGCGGTGCTGGAGAACGTGGTGGACGGGGTCTCGGCCGCCGATCCGGAGACCATGCGCACGATGCTGAAGCAGACCGAACGGCTCGGCGGGCTCGTGGAGACCCTGCTGGACCTGTCCCGGGTGGACAACGGCGTGGTCCCGCTGCGTGCGCGCCGGTTCGAGGTGTGGCCGTACCTGTCGGGTGTGCTGAAGGAATCGCGGCTGGCGGCCGCCGGCCGGCCGGGGCTGCTCTCGGGGTCGGGCGGGCACACGCGCAACGACGTGCACCTGCACCTGGACGTGTTCCCGCCCGAGCTGTGGGCGCACGCGGACGCCGAGCGGCTGCACCAGGTGGTCGCAAATCTGATCGACAACGCGGTCAAGCACAGCCCTCCGCACGGCCGGGTCACGGTCCGCGCCCGGACCGGCGACGCGCCCGGAAGTCTCGTGCTGGAAGTACGGGACGAGGGTCCCGGCATCCCCGAGGCGGAGCGCCACCGCGTCTTCGAGCGGTTCAACCGGGGCAGCGCGCGCGGCGGCGACGGAGGCACCGGACTGGGCCTGGCGATCGCCCGCTGGGCCGTGGAGCTGCACGGGGGCCGGATCGGAGTGGCCGAATCATCACGCGGCTGCCGCATCCTCGTCACGCTTCCGGGCAGCTCATAGGCGCCGCGTTGACGTAGGGTTCGAGTGGGAAGGACATGATCTCGGCCACACGTACCCGGGGTCCGTCAGGGGTGCGAAGCCAAGGGGGCCGCAACCTCGGTACCCCCTACCCGAACCAGGCTCGTTTCCCGCCATTCCACGTGATGAAACCCGCCGTTCGATGTGACCTGCGCGACGTAAGTCCCGCCCGGCCTGCATGCAGCGCCCGAGGAGGCGTAGCCTTTATTCCCGCTGTCCATACCTTGTGAAGCGGAAGAGGGCGGTTGCCGCCGTGTCGCCACAGTCCCCCAGTAACTCGAGCACCACGACCGAAGCAGCAGAGGGCGGGAAGAACCCCGCCTCAGGCTTCGGTGCCAATGAGTGGCTCGTCGACGAGATCTATCAGCAGTACCTCCAGGACCCGAACTCGGTCGACCGGGCCTGGTGGGACTTCTTCGCCGACTACAAGCCGGGGGGCGCTGTCGCTCCGGTGAAGTCGGACGGTCCCGAGAAGGCCGCGACGACGGACGGCGCCTCCGCACAGGCCGCCACCACCGTCACCGCCGCGCCGCAGGTCACCGACGCCGCCGCCACGGGGGCGGCGCGCGCCGCAGCCCCTGCCCCGACTCCCGGTGTGAGCACCGGCTCCACCGGAGCGGCAGCCGCCGCGCCCCCTTCTGCGCCTGTGCCAGCTCCTGCCCCTGCTCCTGCCACCCCCTCTGGTGCCCCTGCTGTGACTGTCACCTCCCAGGCCCCGGCCGCCGCACCGGCCGCGCCCGCCCCCTCCTCCGTAGCCGCCCAGAAGGCCGCGCCCCCCGTTGCGAGCACCGGCTCCACCGGAGCGGCTGGCGCCGCGCCCACCACTGGGGCCCCCGCGGGCCCCGAGCTGGTGACGCTCCGCGGCCCGGCGGCTGCTGTCGCCAAGAACATGAACGCCTCCCTCGACGTGCCGACGGCCACCTCCGTCCGCGCCGTCCCGGTGAAGCTGCTGTTCGACAACCGCATCGTCATCAACAACCACCTCAAGCGCGCCCGGGGCGGGAAGATCTCCTTCACGCACCTGATCGGCTACGCGATGGTGCAGGCGATCAAGGCCATGCCGGCCATGAACTACTCCTTCGCGGAGAAGGACGGCAAGCCGACCCTGGTCAAGCCGGAGCACATCAACTTCGGTCTCGCGATCGACCTGGTGAAGCCCAACGGTGACCGCCAGCTCGTCGTCGCCGGCATCAAGAAGGCCGAGACCCTCAACTTCTTCGAGTTCTGGCAGGCCTACGAGGACATCGTCCGCCGCGCCCGTGTCGGCAAGCTGACGATGGACGACTTCACCGGCGTCACCGTCTCGCTGACGAACCCCGGCGGCCTGGGCACCGTGCACTCCGTGCCCCGCCTGATGCCCGGACAGTCGGTCATCATGGGCGTCGGCTCCATGGACTACCCCGCCGAGTTCCAGGGCACTTCGCAGGACACCCTGAACAAGCTGGGCATCTCCAAGGTCATGACCCTGACCTCGACCTACGACCACCGGGTCATCCAGGGCGCGGCCTCCGGCGAGTTCCTGCGCATCGTCGCGAACCTGCTGCTCGGCGAGGAGGGCTTCTACGACGCCGTCTTCGAGTCGCTGCGCATCCCGTACGAGCCCGTCCGCTGGAACCGGGACATCGACGCCTCGCACGACGACGACGTCACGAAGGCCGCCCGCGTCTTCGAGCTGATCCACTCCTACCGGGTCCGCGGCCACGTCATGGCCGACACCGACCCGCTGGAGTACAAGCAGCGCAAGCACCCCGACCTCGACATCACCGAGCACGGCCTCACCCTGTGGGACCTGGAGCGCGAGTTCGCGGTCGGCGGCTTCTCCGGCAAGTCGATGATGAAGCTCCGTGACATCCTCGGCGTGCTGCGCGACTCGTACTGCCGCACCACCGGCGTCGAGTTCATGCACATCCAGGACCCGAAGCAGCGCCGCTGGATCCAGGACCGCATCGAGCGCCCGCACTCCAAGCCGGAGCGCGAGGAGCAGCTGCGCATCCTGCGCCGGCTGAACGCGGCGGAGGCCTTCGAGACCTTCCTGCAGACGAAGTACGTCGGCCAGAAGCGGTTCTCCCTGGAGGGCGGCGAGTCCGTCATCCCGCTGCTCGACGCCGTCATCGACTCGGCCGCCGAGGCCCGCCTCGAAGAGGTCGTCATCGGCATGGCCCACCGCGGCCGCCTGAACGTCCTGGCGAACATCGTCGGCAAGTCGTACGCCCAGATCTTCCGCGAGTTCGAGGGCAACCTCGACCCGAAGTCCATGCACGGCTCCGGCGACGTCAAGTACCACCTGGGCGCAGAGGGCACCTTCACCGGCCTGGACGGCGAGCAGATCAAGGTCTCGCTCGTCGCGAACCCCTCGCACCTGGAGGCGGTCGACCCGGTCCTGGAGGGTGTCGCCCGCGCCAAGCAGGACGTCATCAACAAGGGCGGCACGGACTTCACGGTCCTCCCCCTCGCGCTCCACGGCGACGCGGCCTTCGCGGGCCAGGGCGTCGTCGCCGAGACGCTCAACATGTCGCAGCTGCGCGGCTACCGCACCGGCGGCACCGTGCACGTGGTCATCAACAACCAGGTCGGCTTCACCGCCGCCCCGGAGTCCTCGCGTTCCTCGATGTACGCGACCGACGTGGCCCGCATGATCGAGGCGCCGATCTTCCACGTGAACGGCGACGACCCGGAAGCGGTCGTCCGCGTGGCCCGTCTGGCCTTCGAGTTCCGCCAGGCGTTCAACAAGGACGTGGTCATCGACCTCATCTGCTACCGCCGCCGCGGCCACAACGAGTCCGACAACCCGGCCTTCACGCAGCCGCTGATGTACGACCTGATCGACAAGAAGCGCTCGGTGCGCAAGCTCTACACCGAGTCCCTCATCGGTCGCGGCGACATCACGCTGGAAGAGGCCGAGCAGGCGCTCCAGGACTTCCAGGGCCAGCTGGAGAAGGTCTTCGCGGAGGTCCGCGAGGCCGCCACGCAGCCCGCGGTCGCCGCGCCGGCCGCCCCGGGCACGTCCGCCGTCTTCCCGGTCGCCGTCAACACCGCGATCTCCCAGGACGTCGTCAAGCGGATCGCCGAGTCCCAGGTCACCATCCCCGAGGGCGTGACCGTCCACCCGCGTCTGCTGCCGCAGCTGCAGCGCCGCGCGGCGATGATCGACGAGGGCACCATCGACTGGGGCATGGGCGAGACCCTCGCCTTCGGCTCGCTGCTGATGGAGGGCACCCCGGTCCGGCTGTCCGGCCAGGACTCCCGCCGCGGCACCTTCGGCCAGCGCCACGCGGTCCTCATCGACCGGGAGACGGGCGAGGACTACACCCCGCTCCTCTACCTGTCGGACGACCAGGCCCGTTACAACGTCTACGACTCGCTGCTCTCCGAGTACGCGGCCATGGGCTTCGAGTACGGCTACTCGCTGGCCCGCCCGGACGCGCTGGTCCTCTGGGAGGCCCAGTTCGGTGACTTCGTCAACGGCGCGCAGACCGTCGTCGACGAGTTCATCTCCTCGGCCGAGCAGAAGTGGGGCCAGACCTCCGGCGTCACGCTGCTCCTTCCGCACGGCTACGAGGGCCAGGGCCCGGACCACTCGTCCGCGCGTCCCGAGCGCTTCCTCCAGATGTGCGCGCAGGACAACATGACGGTGGCCATGCCCACCCTGCCCTCGAACTACTTCCACCTGCTGCGCTGGCAGGTCCACAACCCGCACCACAAGCCGCTCATCGTCTTCACCCCGAAGTCGATGCTGCGTCTGAAGGCGGCGGCGTCGAAGGCGGAGGAGTTCACGACCGGTTCGTTCCGTCCGGTCATCGGTGACAGCACGGTGGATGCGAGCGCGGTCCGCAAGGTCGTCTTCTGCGCCGGAAAGGTCTACTACGACCTGGAGGCCGAGCGCGAGAAGCGGGGCATCACGGACACCGCGATCATCCGCATCGAGCGGCTGTACCCGCTGGCGGGCACGGAACTCCAGGCCGAGATCGCCAAGTTCCCGAACGCGGCGAAGTACATCTGGGCCCAGGAGGAGCCGGCGAACCAGGGTGCGTGGCCGTTCATCGCGCTGAACCTGATCGACCACCTCGACCTGGCCGTCGGCGCGGACGTCCCGGCGGGCGAGCGCCTGCGCCGCGTGTCGCGGCCGCACGGCTCCTCGCCGGCGGTGGGCTCCGCGAAGCGCCACCAGGCGGAGCAGCAGCAGCTGATGAGCGAGGTCTTCGAGGCGTAACCGCCACACGGCACCAC
>NZ_JBSGZP010000031.1:0-22515 GCF_053611065.1 Streptomyces sp. NPDC054840 | reverse complement strand
GCTCTTCGCGTTCCGTGGCCACGGAGCCGGCTGCCGGTCCGTTCCCGGACCGCGCGGCGACGAGGCGTGTGTGAGCCCGCCTGTGTGGTGACGACCACCACCTCCTCCGCCCTGTCCTGGGCTTCCGAGGCGCCGGCGCCCAGGTGCGGCTCCGACGCCGGCCCGCAAGCGGCCGCGGGCCTCCGGCCGGCCGCGGACTTCGCGCCGGTGGCCAAGGCCTGCCGGCCCGGAACAGCGCGGGCACCCCCGACACAATGGCCGGATGACGGACGAGGTGTTTCTGATACCCGCCCGGCCGACCGCCACGGCCGGGCTGCTCGCGGAGGCCGCCGCCCGCCGGGGGATGGCCGTCCGCGCCCTCGGCCCCGGCTTCGGAGAACTGGCCGGCCGGGCCGTGCACTGGTGCGGTGGTCCGCACGCCGCCGCCCGGGTGGCCGGGGCGCTCGGGCTGGGGCTGCTGGAGCCGTCCGACCACTGGCTCACGCGACTGCCCGAACGCTTCACGGGCCGCCGGATCCGGCTGACCACCCTGGGCCGGGCGGCGCGGGAACTGACCGGATCCGGGCGGTCGGCGTTCGTGAAGCCGCCGCGCGAGAAGTCGTTCCCGCCCGCCGTGTACGGGCCCGGCTCGCCGCTGCCGCGGTCCCTGCCCGGGGGCACCCCCGTGCTGGTCTCGGAGGTGGTGGCCTTCACCGCCGAGTACCGGCTGTTCCTGCTCGACGGGGAGGTCGCCGCCGGGAGCCGGTACGCCGTCCACGGACGCCTGGACCCCGCCCCGCTCGACGAGGACGCGCGCGGGGCGGACGTACGCGGCTTCGCGGCCGCGCTGCTCGCCGAGACGGGCGCGCACCTGCCCAGCGCCGTCACCGTCGACGTCGGCCTCATCGGCGCGACCGGCCGGTACGCCGTGGTCGAGGCCAACATGCCGTGGTTCTCGAACAGTTACGCCGCCCGGCCCGAGGCCGTCCTGGACGTGGTCCTGCGCGCCGCCGGCCCGCTCCACCGCGTCCGCGCCACCGACCTGCCGTTCGTGACCCCGTAGGGGCACGCCTCAGCCGCTGAAGCCGAGGGCCAGGGCCACGATCGCCGGGGCCGCGTAGATGACCGGGAAGGCGACGTGGGCGTATGACTTCGCCCGGAGCACCGTGATCACGGCCCCCGCGAAGTACAGGGCGACCCCGATCGCCGCCGCGATGCCGATCGCAGGGACGAAGACACCCACCACCAGGCCCGCCGCGCCGGCCGCCTTCGCGGTGGCGAGCCAGGTCCACCACGACCGCGGAACCCCGTACTCGACCAGCGGCTCCACGACCCACTTCGCCTCGAAGAACATCGAAGCCGCCGAAAACCCGACCATGAACGCGCCGACCAGGGCGAAAACAACAGCGGTGGTGGACATCCGAGCTCCCCTCGGGCGGGCGCCGGTGCGGACTCGCCCCGGTCGGTTTCCCGCCTGCTTCACTCCACTGACCTGCCCCGCCGCACCGATGTGACAGGCCGCGCGAAAAACTTTCGCCCGCGCTCAGGGGGTGGCTGCCGTGGACGTGGACGCGGAGGGAAATCGCGCGCCGGGGCGGTCTGCGGTGCCGCCCGGGCCGGCTGCACGGCAGGAAGCGGCTCAGCCGAAGCTCGGCATCTCACCCACCGTTGTCGACATGTCGATCACAGCGAAAGCGGCGCCCTGCGGGTCCGTGACCGCCGCGAACCGGCCGAACGGGCTGTCCATCGGGCCGAAGTGCAGCTTCCCGCCGTGCTTCTGGGTCTTCGCCACCGCCTCGTCGCAGTCCGGCACCCCGAAGTAGACCTGGATGTACGGCGGCACGTCCGGCGGGAAGTCGTCGTCCATCTTCATCCGGCCCAGCACCGGGTTCCCGCCGCCGCCGACGCTGAAGACCTTGAAGTCCATGTCGGCCATCTCGGGGTCCTCGCCCGGGTCCATCTGCTGGGCTCCGTACGGGAAGACCTTCGCCAGGAACCCGTCCGCCTTGGCGGGGTCCCGGGTGAAGACCTCGGCCCACGCGTACGAGCCCGGCTCACCCATCTTCTCGAAGCCCTTGTGCTCGCCCGGCTGCCAGACGCCGAAGACCGCGCCGCTCGGCTCCTTCGCGATCAGCATCGTGCCGAAGGCACCGACCTGCATCGGGCCCATCAGCACCTCGCCGCCGTTCGCCGTCACCTTCCCGGCGGT
This sequence comes from Streptomyces sp. NPDC054840, assembly GCF_053611065.1. Classification (NCBI taxonomy): domain Bacteria; kingdom Bacillati; phylum Actinomycetota; class Actinomycetes; order Kitasatosporales; family Streptomycetaceae; genus Streptomyces; species Streptomyces sp. NPDC054840. Next base: position 20,327 of record NZ_JBSGZP010000031.1, on the reverse strand, counting down.
GGCCGCCGCGTCGGGCGAGGCGAAGTACAGACACCACTGCGACGGCGCGTCGGCCCCCGGCATCGGCGGGACGACGGCGGCGACGGCCTTGCCGTCGGAGTAGGCCTGCGTGTAGTTGCCGTACTCGCTGCTGGCCTCGCCGAAGGTCCAGCCCAGCACGTCCGCGTAGAAGGTCTTGGCCCCTTCCACGTCGGCGAACATCGCGTCCACCCAGCACGGAGCGCCTTCGGAGAACTCAGACATGATCGATCGACTCCTCGTCTCGTACCTGTCGTCGTCGTAGACGGTCGTACTCACGCTAGGCGCGCGGTGCGGCGACCGCGCGGGGAGCGCGCCCAGGCGGGACGCTGGAGCCATGGACAAGGACATCACCATCCGGCTGGCGCAGCGGCCGGAGGCCGACGCGCTGCTCGGCCGGAGCCCGCTCGCCGCACTGGTCGGAATGCTGCTGGACCAGCAGGTGCCGATGGAGTGGGCGTTCTCGGGGCCCTGGACGATCGCCCAGCGGCTGGGCTCCGACGATCTCGACGCGCACACCATCGCCGCGTACGACCCGGAGGCCTTCGCCGCCCTGCTCTCCGAGAAGCCCGCCGTCCACCGGTACCCGGGGTCGATGGCGACGCGGATCCAGCAGCTGTGCGCGTACCTCGTGGAGCACTACGACGGAACCGCGGAGGCGGTCTGGGCCGACGCGACGACGGGCCAGGAGCTGCTGAAGCGCCTCAAGGCACTGCCGGGCTTCGGGGAGCAGAAGGCACAGATCTTCCTCGCCCTGCTGGGCAAGCGGTTCGGCGTGCGTCCGACGGGCTGGCGGGAGGCCGCGGGCGGGTACGGCCCGGCGAACGTCTACCGCTCGGCGGCCGACATCACGGGCCCGGATTCCCTGGCCAAGGTGCGGGCGCACAAGCTGGAGATGAAGGCCGCCGCGAAGGCCGCCAAGGCCGCGGGCAGCTCCTGATCCGGTCACGGGGAGCGTTCGCGCTCCGCCCCTGGCCGGATCCCGGTCAGTTACCGGCCGGATGCTGGTCAGGCCCCCGGTCAGGTCGCGGTCAGCGCCTGGTCAGCTCGCTCTCGGGCAGTGGACCGGCGGCGGACCGGCGGCGGACCGGCCGGGAATTGACCGGCGGCGCAGGCCTTCGATTGACCCCTGATTCCGGTCGCTCAAGATCGTAGATTGGTGGACATGACAGAGATCCCGACCCGCGCCGCCACCGCCGAAGCCATCTACGACGGCCCCGGCAGCCTCATCACCCTGCTCACCGACACCGCCGAGCTCACCTGCAACACCGCCACCTTCGACGAGGGCGCGGCGGGCGCCCCCGTCCACTTCCACACCAAGGCCACCGAGTTCTTCCATGTCACGTCCGGCCGGCTCGACATCCTCGTCGACGATGAGATCCACACCCTGGGCGCCGGCGACTTCATCGCCGTCCCGCCGGGCGTCAAGCACGCCTTCGCCCCCGCGGCCGGCCACACCGCCGCCGTCTTCGTCGGCTTCACCCCGGGCATGGGCCGCTTCGACTACTACCGGCTCCTCGGCCGGGTCAACGCGGGCGAGGCCACCGTGCAGGACATCAAGGACAGCTCGGCGACCTACGACAACCACTACGCGGAGAGCCCCGTCTGGAGCGGCCGCCGCCGCAGCGCGGAGCCGTAGATCACGTCCGCGTCGAGGCGGCGCAGTTCCTCCGCGATCAGTTCGGCGCCGCTGCGGATCTTCAGGGCCACCTTGCGGTCGGGGCTTCCCGGCAGGCTCAAGGTGGCCAGCACACCCGCGGGGCGGTCCACCCGGATCTCCCCGCCCGTGGTCTGCAGGCTGACCCCGGTGATCACCGGGCCCTCGCTCGCCACCCTGGCCACCGGCACCCCCAGCCGGTCCTCCAGCCAGCGCGCCAGCAGCTCCGCGCTCGCGTTGTCCGGCTCGCTCTCCACCGCCGCGCCGGTCACCGGCAGCGGCTTCTGGTCCAGGGCCGCGGCCAGCAGCGAGCGCCACGGCGTGAGCCGGGTCCAGGCAAGGTCGGTGTCGCCGGGCTGGTAGCCGGCGGCCCGCTCGTCGAGCACGCCGACCGGGTCGAAGGCGGCGGCCGCGTCCGTGACCCGGCGCTGCGCGAGCGCGCCCAGCGGGTCCCGCGCCAGGTCGGCGGGCGCGTCGGCCGGCCACCAGGCCACCACGGGCGCGTCCGGCAGGAGCAGCGGCAGGACGACCGAGCCGGCGTGCTCGGTCAGCTCCCCGTGCAGGCGCAGCAGCACGATCTCGCCGGTGCCGGCGTCCGAGCCGACCCGCAGTTCGGCGTCGACGCGGTCCGCGCGGAGCTTGTGCGGGCCGCGCGAGGTCCGCCTGATCACCGCGATGATGCGGCAGGGGTGTTCCCGCGAGGCCTCGGAGGCCGCGCGTACGGCGTCGTAGGCGTTCTCCTCGTCGGTGGCGAGGACGAGGGTCAGCACCAGCCCCATGGTCGGGCTGCCTATCGCCCGACGGGCTTCGAGGAGGGCCCGGTTGACCTTGCTGGACGTGGTGTCGGTGAGTTCGGTCCGCATGTACCGAGTCTGTCACCGCGTCACCGGCGCCTGCGCGCCGTCCCGAAGATCGAGCGCGAGATCTCCCGGCCCAGCTGGGGTCCCGATCGACCGGGCCAGCGAGCGGAACAGCCCGCTGCCCACCACCTGCTCGACCGGCGAGGGAGCCGGCTTCGGGGCGCTGCGCGCCGCCCGCGCGGCCTCCTTCTCCGCCGCCTCGGCCTCCTTCTCGGCCTCGGGCGGCCGCGGCGCGGGGACGCCGCACGTGAACGCTGTTCGGCGATGAGCTGGAGCGTCTTGGTCTTGCCGGTTCCGGTGGCTCCGGCGACCAGCCCGTGGCGGTTGAGCATCGCCAGGGGATGCGGATCTGACGGTCGGGCAGGCAGGCGCCGTCCCAGAGGAGGGCCCCGAGGTCGAGCGGGGGTCCGGTGAAGGCGTACACGGCGGCGATCTGCCCGGCCGGTCCCGCCGGTTCCGGTCCGACCGGAACCGCCGGGCCCCCGGGCCCCCCGGGCCCGTCCGGTCCACCGGAACGGTGGGGTCGGAGCTCTCGCTCATGCTTCACTCCCGGAATAGCACTGTTCGCCACTTTTGCACCACCGTCACGAGGCTGCGCCCGCACGCACCGGCCCGGTAGGCTTTCCGTGTGATCTTCAAGCGCATCGGAAGCGGACGGCCGTACCCCGACCACGGCAGGGAAACCACCCGGCAGTGGGCGGACGTCGCGCCGCGCCCGGTCCGGCTCGACCAGCTCGTGACGACCAAGGGCCAGTTGGACCTCGAAACGCTGCTCGCCGAGGACTCCACCTTCTACGGCGACCTGTTCGCGCACGTCGTGAAGTGGCGGGGTGACCTCTACCTGGAGGACGGGCTGCACCGCGCCGTGCGCGCCGCCCTCCAGCAGCGCCAGGTACTGCACGCGCGCGTCCTCGAGATGGACTGACGACTTCGCCTGGATTGCGCCTTTCGGGTCACCATTGACCTATCAGCAGATCATTTAGTAGGCATCGACACCGGGCCGCACTACGCTGCGCCCATGAGCATGCTCACTCCCCCCGGCATGGGCGGAAAGTACCGCGTCACGGGAGCCGCCTACCCCCGTATGAGTCGTAAGCGGAGCCGTAACCGGATCGTCCTCGCCGTGCTCGGCTCGATCCTTGCGCTGTCCCTGGTCGGCTACGGGGCCCTGCAGCTCATCGACGTGTTCCGGGGCGACAGCCCTAAGCGGAACACGGCTGCGGGTGCCAAGGACTGCCCGACGACGCCTCCTGGTGCCGCCGCCAAGGGCGGCCCCGCCGCCGCCTCCACCGCCTCGGCCGCCGCCGAACCGGCCGTCGTGCTCCCCCCGCCCGGGGAGATCGCGGTCAACGTCTACAACGCGACCCCGCGCGCGGGCCTGGCCAAGGCCGTCGGTGACGAGCTGGCCAAACGCGGCTTCGTCATCGGCAAGGTGGGCAACGCCCCGGCCGACTTCGACAAGAAGGTCCCCGGCACGGGGATACTGCTGGGCTCCCCCACGACCGACAAAGCGGTCTTCGCCGTGCTCGGCACGCAGCTCGCCGGTGTCACCCAGCAGACCGACACCCGTGAGACCGCGGACGTCGACCTGATCCTGGGCGACGCCTTCAAGGAGCTGAGTACGAAGGAGGACGCGGACAAGGCGCTGGCCCTGCTGGCCAACCCCGTGCCCGCGCCCAAGAACTGCTGAGGCGCCGGCACGCCGTACGGCGTGCCGGACCGCCGCAGGCCCTACTCCGCCGAGCCGTACATCCGGTCGCCCGCGTCACCCAGGCCCGGCACGATGTAGCCGTGCTCGTTGAGCCGCTCGTCCACCGCGGCCGTCACCACCGTCACCGGCGTGCCCGCCAGCGCGCGCTCCATGATCTCGACGCCCTCGGGCGCGGCCAGCAGCACCACGGCCGTGACATCGTCCGCGCCGCGCTTGATCAGCTCCTGGATCGCCGCGACCAGCGTGCCGCCGGTGGCGAGCATCGGGTCGACGACGTAGACCTGGCGGCCCGAGAGGTCCTCCGGCATGCGCGTCGCGTACGTGGAGGCCTCCAGGGTCTCCTCGTTGCGGACCATGCCCAGGAAGCCCACCTCGGCGGTCGGCAGCAGCCGCACCATGCCGTCGAGCATGCCGAGACCGGCGCGCAGGATCGGGACGACCAGCGGGCGCGGGTGCGAGAGCTTCACGCCGGTGGTCGGGGCGACCGGGGTCTCGATGTCGGCCTGCTCCGTGCGCACGTCCCGGGTGGCCTCGTAGGCGAGCAGGGTCACCAGCTCGTCGGCGAGCCGCCGGAAGGTGGCGGAGTCGGTGCGCTTGTCGCGCAGAGTGGTGAGTTTGTGCGCCACCAAGGGGTGATCGACGACCTGCAAACGCACAACATCCTCCAAAACTCAGCCTGCGACCTGCAAAAACGGTCGCACGACGCGACCTGCACCCAAAAGGCTACGCGCTGACGCGACTCCTTCGCGTCCGAAGCGGCAGCCACGTCCGCCGCTTCCTTGCGGATGCGCCCCGCGCGGACGCCCAGCAGGCTGGACGGATGAGCCACACACCGGTGATCGCGGCCGTCGACGGTTCGGAACACAGCCTCCGAGCCCTGGAGTGGGCGCGGAAGGAGGCCGTCCGGCACGACACCGGGCTGCTCGTCGCCCATGTACTGCCCGACCACGCCCAGTTGTACGCCGGACGCCGGGCCTCGCTGCACGACGCCTCCGAGCCCCGGGAATTCGCCGACCCCGTACGCGACTGGGTCCGGTCCCTGCTCGGCGGCGACGACTCCGCGCTGCCCGAGGGGGTCACGTACGAGGCCCTGGAGGGATCCGTACCCGAAGCGCTCCGGGTGATCGGCTCGGAGGCCCGGATGCTGGTGATGGGCTCCCGGGGCCGCGGCGGCTTCGCCAGCCTGCTGCTCGGCTCGAACAGCCGGGCCGTGGCCGGCACGGCCGCCTGCCCGGTGGTCGTGGTCCCGCACGCGGAGCGCGGCGCCCACCCCGACGCCGACGCCGACGCCGAGCGGTCCGCCGGGCGGGTGGTGCTCGGGCTGCACGCCGCCGAGACGCCCGACGACGTACTGACGTTCGCGTTCACCGAGGCCGCCGTGCGGGGGACCACCGTCCAGGTGGTCTCCGCGTACGCCATCCCGCCCTCGCCGACCCTGGTGATCGACAGCCCCTTCGCGGTGATCCCGCCGGAGGGGCTGGCCGACGAGGGGGACGGCGTACCGGCCGAGCGGGAGATGCTGCGCGCCCAGACGGAGCGGCTGGCGCCGCTGCGGGAGCGGTTTCCGGACGTCCCGGTCGAGCAGGCCGCGGTGCCCGGGGACGCGGCGGGCCGGCTGGTCATCGCCTCCCGGGCGGCGGCGCTGGTCGTGGTGGGCCGCCACCACCCGCGGCGCACCGCCATGTCGATGTCGATCGGCTCGGTGGCCCATGCGGTGCTGCACCACGCGCACGGCCCGGTGGCCGTGGTCCCGACCCTCAAGGACGACGCCTGACCTGCGGCGGGCTGGCATCAAACGCGCCGTCCGGGGGAAGGTGGGGTGCAGGGGGGACGACCGACCAGCCAGGTGGTGGCCGATGCCCGACAGGCAGCCGAAGGACGATGTGCCGGAAACCGCGGCGCAGCGCCGAGCACGCCGAGCGCAGTTCCTGCGCGACCTGATGGAGGCGCGCGAGCTGCGCGATCGTGTCCAGCCCCGCCGCGCCCGGGCGGCCCGTATGCGCCAGCAGATGCGCATGCGCACCTTCCGCTGGTGATCCCGCCTCCGGCACGCCGCGACACGTCCGGGCCGCACCACCCGCCCCACACCCCTCCCCACGACCCCGCCGCCCCCGCGCCGCAACACCGTACGGCCCCCGCCGGTGCACGGCGCGGCACGACGCAAGCGCGGAAGACCTCTCGCAAAGCCGCTGTTTCTGCCACGATGCCGATTGGGCGGGGTTCGGACGGCGAGCAGCACGGCCGCTGTGCCCCAACCTCCGGCCGGGGGGACCTCCAACCGGCATGTCTAAGACCAGTGGGAGAGTCACGGTGTATTTCGCCGCACTGCTCGCGCGCACCGAAGACGGGTGGGAAGCGAGCGACATGGAACTCGACGACGTCGAGTCCCTCAGTGATCTGATCGATCTCGCCCGGTCCGCCGCTGTCGACGACGACACGGTGGTCGCCCTCATCGAGCAGGAGGACGCCTGGTTCGGCGTCGTCCGCGTGGACGGCGAGGAGGACCCGCGGTACTTCGTGTCGAACGCCTCCGCGGCCGCCCGCAGCTCCTACGGCTCGATGCTGACCAAAGAGCTGCTGGGCAGCGACGAGGAGGACGACGAACTCGACGACCTGGACCTGGACGGCACCGAGGACGGCGAGGAGGACCCCGTCGCCGCGTTCACGAACGAGGACGCCGAGGAGGACGAGGTGGGCGGGACCGGTGCGGAACCGGTACCGGCCGGTCCGCTCGGTGACCCCGGGCTGCTGGACGATCTCGGGGTGACCAACAAACAACTGATGAACCTGGACGGGGACGCCCTCTCGGAGATCGTCGACTCCCTCGGCGCCACCGAGGTACTGGAGGCCGTCCGCTAGTGCTCCCCGCGAACACCGACGATCCCGTACGGGACCCGTGGCGGGACCCCATGCGCCTGGCGCTCCAGGAAGCCGCCCGGGCGGTGCCGGCCGGCGATGTGCCGGTCGGCGCCGTCGTGCTGGGCCCGGACGGACGGATCCTCGCCACCGGGTACAACGAACGCGAGGCGACCGGCGACCCGACCGCGCACGCCGAGGTGGTGGCACTGCGCCGGGCGGCCGCCGAGCTAGGGGAATGGCGCCTTCCGGGATGCACCCTCGTGGTGACCCTGGAGCCGTGCGTCATGTGCGCGGGCGCGCTCGTCCAGTCGCGCGTCGCGCGGGTCGTCTACGGCGCGGACGACGAGAAGGCCGGCGCCGCCGGGTCGCTCTGGGACCTCGTACGGGACCGGAGGCTCAATCACCGGCCCGAGGTGATCCGCGGTGTCCTGGCCGACGAGTGCGCGCGGCAGCTGACGGACTTCTTCCGCGAGCTCTGAACCGGAGGACGAGCCCGAGCCGGAGGACGGAATCGGAGGACGGAGCCCGGAAAAGGCCTGCTTACGGCCGCCGCGACACCCCCGGACATACCGATTTCAGAGGACGGGGTTCCTTAGGCTAGGATCCATCTCGGTAGTGTGTCCGAGTGGCCGAAGGAGCTCGCCTCGAAAGCGAGTATGGGGCAACCCATCGGGGGTTCAAATCCCTCCACTACCGCTTCGATCGAGAGCCCCGCCCCGCAAGGGTCGGGGCTCTCGGCGTTTTCCGATGAGTCCGATCGGTCCGACGAGTCCGGTCGGTCCGATCGCCTCTCCGGAGGACATCCGCGTGACCGCCCGCCCCTTCGGCCGTTGTCACGGCATGACCAAGACCCAGCGCATGCTCGCCGCCATCGCCCTCGCGGGGGCCGCCGCGGGCCTCGCCGCACCCGCCGCCTCGGCCGCCCCGGTCTCCCCCCTCACGCTCCCGGACCTGCCGGTGGCCGCCCCGGGGATGCCGACCGGGGCCCAGCCCACGTCCGTCCAGGAGATCGGGTCGCAGCTCAGCGCCGGCGCGAACCAGCTCAACGCGCTGATGGAGCTGCCGAACCAGCTGGCCCCCGTCATCGCGCCCGTACAGCCCATCACCGACCTGGCCGGCGGCCTGGAGTAGCCACCGGCGCCCGAACCCGGCTGCGTACGCTTCACGCACGCCCCGAGCACGCCCCGGCCTGCCTCAGGACCCCGTGCGCCCCGCGGGCCGACGCAAGCCGCGCAGGCGACGTGAAGGAGGCCCCGACCGGAGTCGGGACCTTCGAGGGACGGGACAGGGGCGGGGGAATGGCATCGGGGGAAGTGAGGCCCTGCCCCTCACCCACCGGTTTCCTGCGAGAACCGGTGGGTTCCCACCCCTCCTGCGGCCACCGCAACCGCCCGCTTCACGGCAAAGGGCCCGGAGTACCGGGTCATTGGTCCTCGAAGGACCAGGCGAGTGTCCAATCTTGACCGGTTAGACTCACCCGACTTGCTCGGACCGGTTGGGGAGGCCGCCCGCACGTGGACACCAAGAAGCTCATCACGGGTGCCCTCACCGTGTTCGCCCTCTTCGTGATCATCACCCAGCCGAAGAGAGCGGCCGAGATCGTGGAAATAGGCTTCCAGGGGATATCGGATGCCGCCTCCGGCATCGGCGAGTTCATGACCGAACTGGTGCGCTGACCCGTACGCTGAAGCGGTTCCCGGACTTCCGGCCCCCCACTCCGACGGGTGGGGGGCTTTTTGCATACCCACGAGTGGGCATATTGCCCTAACATGACCAATTTGCCCTCAACACGGCGATATACGGTGCTTGCATACAATGCACATCTTTTGTGATGCTATGACCGCTTTTGATGGATGAGAGTTGACTGAAGGGGTGGCGTGACCGTGCCGGCCAGTACTGCGCCTCAAGTGCCGCCCCAACAGGACCCCCAGGTGCCGCCCCAGCCGGAGCCCCAGCGGGAACACCGCCCGGAGCCCCGCCAGGAGCCGCCCGAGGAGCCCCCGGTCGCGCCGAGACCCCCGAGCAGGGGTGCGGACACCCGGGCCCTCACGCAGGTCCTCTTCGGCCAGCTGAAGGTCCTGCAGCCGGGTACAGGCGAGCACAGCCGGGTGCGCGGGGCCCTCATCGAGGCCAACCTCCCGCTCGTCCGGTACGCGGCCGCCCGCTTCCGCAGCCGCAACGAGCCGATGGAGGACGTGGTCCAGGTCGGCACCATCGGCCTGATCAACGCCATCGACCGGTTCGACCCGGACCGGGGCGTGCAGTTCCCGACCTTCGCGATGCCGACCGTCGTGGGCGAGATCAAGCGGTACTTCCGCGACAACGTCCGCACCGTCCACGTGCCGCGCCGCCTCCACGAGCTGTGGGTCCAGGTCAACGCCGCCACCGAGGACCTGACGACCCTCCACGGCCGCACCCCGACCACCGCCGAGATCGCCAAGCGACTGCGCATCACCGAGGACGAGGTGCTGTCCTGCATCGAGGCCGGACGCAGCTACCACGCGACCTCCCTGGAGGCCGCCCAGGAGGGCGACGGCATGCCCGGGCTGCTGGACCGCCTCGGCTACGAGGACCCGGAGCTGGCCGGTGTGGAGCACCGCGACCTCGTCCGCCATCTCCTCGTACAACTGCCCGAACGCGAGCAACGGATCCTGCTCCTGCGGTACTACAACAATCTGACCCAGTCACAGATCAGTGTGGAGCTCGGCGTCTCCCAGATGCACGTCTCCCGACTCCTGGCCCGAAGCTTCGCCCGACTGAGATCCGCAAACAGGATCGAGGCGTAACCGGAACGAGTGGAGATCATTCATCTGTTTCCCGACAGATCGGGCTGATCGCCCCCCGACCTGCTCTGTCGCTGGAGATATATGTCGACATGACGCTACAGCGCGTTGCCGACATGTGACATTCTGCGTGAACCGCGTTTGCCGCAGCCCCGCCTCCGGTATTCAGGTGGAGGCTGCGTTCCTCCGACGGGCGCGCAGTACGCGACCGTCCGCGACCTCAAGGGGGTGGCATGTCCGTAGACCAGGGCAGCTCCAAGGTGCTCACGCTCGTCAAGAGCGTGCCTGCGCCCACAGCACCTGCAGCGTCCGACCGCTCGGAAGCCATCGACACCCGCACCCTGTCCCGCTCCCTCTTCCAGCGACTTGCCGCCCTGGATGCGGACAGCCCCGAACGGATGTACGTACGTGACACCCTGATCGAGCTGAACCTGCCTCTCGTGCGCTACGCAGCCGCCCGATTCCGCAGCCGTAACGAGCCGATGGAGGACATCGTCCAGGTCGGCACCATCGGCCTGATCAAGGCGATCGACCGCTTCGACTGCGAACGCGGTGTCGAGTTCCCGACGTTCGCGATGCCGACCGTCGTGGGCGAGATCAAACGATTCTTTCGGGACACCTCCTGGTCCGTCCGCGTCCCGCGCCGGCTCCAGGAGCTGCGCCTGGCGCTGACCAAGGCCAGCGACGAGCTCGCCCAGAAGCTGGACCGCTCGCCGACCGTGCCGGAGCTCGCCGCCGTGCTCGGGGTCTCGGAGGAGGACGTCGTCGACGGCCTCGCCGTGGGCAACGCCTACACCGCCTCCTCGCTCGACTCGCCCTCCCCCGAGGACGAGGGCGGCGAGGGCTCCCTCGCGGACCGCCTCGGCTACGAGGACACCGCGCTGGAGGGCGTCGAGTACCGCGAGTCCCTGAAGCCGCTGCTCGCCAAACTCCCTCCCCGGGAACGGCAGATCATCATGCTGCGCTTCTTCGCGAACATGACGCAGTCGCAGATCGGCGAGGAGGTCGGCATCTCCCAGATGCACGTCTCCCGGCTGCTGACCCGCACCCTCGCGCAACTGCGCGTAGGCCTCATCGGGGAGTGACCCGGCGCCTCGCGCTTCCCAATTGACGATCCGTCAGGAAAACTGGCGCGATGCGAAAGGGATCGCGAGCGGCCGCCGCCACCACCCTGCTCACCCTGTGCTGCACGGCCGCCGCCGGCCTCACCGGCTGCGGCGGCCGGGCGCGGGACGGCCATGTCGCCGTGGGCGCCGCGGCCCCGGGCCCTGAACGGGGTGCGGGGGAGAACGTGGCACCCCGGAGTCAGGTGGAGTTCCAGCAGCTCGGCGGCCCGGACATGGCGGGCGGATCCGCGCGGTCCGCCACGACCTCCGGTACGCCGACCGGTCCCGCGGGATCCGGGACCCCTGGCGGCTCCACCCCGGGCGGAGCCACGACCACCGGCCCCGGCGGCTCAGCGGGCGCCCCCGGCACCCCGGCGGGTCCGGGCCGGACCCCACCGTCCCCCGACACACCCGGCAGGCCGTCGGCACCCACCACCCCGACCTCGCCGGGCACACCGACGAGCCCGCCCGGCGGCCCCGGCACGACCCCGCCGACCCCGCCCACGTCCACACCGGCCCGGCTGACGCTGTCCGCGCCGGTCCGGTCGGCTGCGGCCGACCGCTGGTGCGAGCGGGTCACCGTGACCTTCACCAACACCGGAACCACCGCGGCCCGTTCGGGCACCGTCAGCTTCGCGACGCACATCATCGGAGCCCTCGGGGTCGACTGGGCGACGATCACCACGAACCAGCCCCTGCCGGCGCCGTTGGCGGGCGGGGCTGCGAAGACGCAGACCTACACGGTGTGCGTGGAGTCCTGGCGGGTGCCGCTGGGCATGCACGTGGACACTCAGAAGGTCACCGCGACCTGGAGCTGAGGCCCCGTGGGCCCCACCCCGGCAGTCGTCACTTCATGATCAACCAGGCGCCCGCGCCGAGCACGAGGACCAAGGCGAGGACGAGCCCCACCTTCAGCGCCGGGTTCGACGACCCGGACCGCTGCTGGTCCGCGCGGCGCTGCTGACGGGCTCCCGGACCCGTCGGGCGGGCCGGCGCGGCCTCCTCGACGAAGGCCTTGAACATCTGCGTGCTGCCCGCGGGGTCATAGTTGCCCTCAGGGACCTGTGAGTTGTGGTTGTCAGCCATGGAGCAGGACCCTAGCCGGTTTTCCGATTCCTTTACCGCCTCCACCCCCAGATTCATTTGCCTGTAGCAACCATGCGCTTCTATGGTTGCCTCAAGCAACAAGATGGGGGGACCCCGGTGACGACCGCGCAGACAGCTCCGACCCGGCCGAGCACGCCGTCCGCGCCGTACGCGCAGGCACCGCCGACCGCGCCGTACGCGGAGCTGGCCCGCCAGCTCACCGGAATCGGAGCGGTCAAGCGCGAGCTCGCCCGCAGCCTGCCCCCGGACTGCCCGCCCGGCGCGGCCGCCGTCCTGACCCTGCTCGACCGGCACGGGGAGATGCGGCTGAGCCGGCTGACCGAGTTCATGGGGGTCGACATCTCGGTGACCAGCCGGCACGTCACGCACATCGCCGACCGCGGCTGGATCGAGCGCGAGACCGACCCGGGCGACGGACGCTGCCGGATCCTGCGGCTCACCCCGGCCGGCCGCGCGCTCCTCGCCGAGCTCGGCACCCGTCACACGGCCTCGCTGGAAAGAGCCCTCCGCGACTGGTCCCCCCAAGACATCGACGTACTGAACACCCTGCTGGCCCGACTCCGATCGAGCTTCTAGGCAAAGGAAAGACATGGCCCAGTCGGAGACGACGACCGACCACCCGCCCACGTCCGCGGCCACTTCCAGGGCCCCGTCCACGGCCCCGTCCACGGCCACCGCCGTGACCATGACCCACCCCCAGATCATGAAGGCGCTGTCGGGGCTGATGCTCGGCATGTTCGTGGCGATCCTGTCGTCCACGATCGTCTCCAACGCCCTCCCCCAGATCATCAGCGACCTCGGCGGCACCCAGTCCTCGTACACCTGGGTGGTCACCGCCGCCCTGCTGTCGATGACGGCCGCCACCCCCCTGTGGGGCAAGCTGTCCGACCTCTTGAGCAAGAAGCTTCTCGTCCAGATATCCCTCGTGATCTACGTCCTCGGCTCCGTGGTCGCGGGCCTGTCCCAGAACACCGGCACGCTGATCGCCTGCCGCGTGGTCCAGGGCATCGGCGTCGGCGGCCTCTCCGCCCTGGCGCAGATCGTGATGGCCGCGATGATCTCCCCGCGCGAACGCGGCCGGTACAGCGGCTACCTCGGCGCGGTCTTCGCCGTCGCCACCGTCGGCGGCCCGCTGCTGGGCGGTGTCATCACCGACACCGAGTGGCTGGGCTGGCGCTGGTGCTTCTACGTCGGCGTGCCGTTCGCGATCATCGCGCTGATCGTGCTGCAGCGCACCCTGCACCTCCCGGTCGTGCGCCGCGACGTCAAGGTCGACTGGCTGGGCGCCTTCCTGATCAGCGGCGCCGTCTCACTGCTGCTGATCTGGGTCACGCAGGCCGGCGACTCCTACGAGTGGAAATCCTGGCAGACCTGGGCGATGACGGGCGGCGCGGTGCTGCTCGGCCTGCTGTTCGTCCTCGTCGAGTCCCGCGCGAGCGACCCGATCATCCCGCTGCGGCTGTTCCGCAACAAGACGATCAGCCTGGCCTCGGCGGCCTCCCTCTTCGTGGGCATCGCGATGTTCTCGGGGACCGTGTTTTTCAGCCAGTTCTTCCAGTTGGCCCGCGGTGAGTCCCCGACGATGTCCGGAATCCTCACGATTCCGATGATCGCCGGCCTCTTCGTCTCCTCCACGGTTTCCGGTCAGGTGATCACCAAGACCGGTAAGTGGAAGGCCTGGCTCGTCTCCGGCGGCGTCCTGCTGACGGCCGGTCTGGGTCTGCTGGGCGGCCTGCGCCACGACACCCCGTATTGGCACACCGCCATCTACATGGCGGTGACCGGCCTCGGTCTCGGCATGATGATGCAGAACCTGGTCCTCGCCACCCAGAACCAGGTGGCTCCCGAGGACCTGGGCGCGGCCAGCTCGGTCGTCACCTTCTTCCGCTCCCTCGGCGGCGCCATGGGCGTCTCCGCGCTGGGCGCCGTCTTGGCCCACCGGGTCACTCACTACGTCCAGGACGGCCTCGCCGCCCTCGGCCCTAAGGCTGCGGCACTCGGTCACGGCGGCGCCGCCGGGGGCGGGATCCCCGACCTCGACAAGCTGCCCGCGCCGATCCGCGAGGTCATCGAGTCCGCGTACGGGCACGGAGTCGGCGACGTCTTCCTCTACGCCGCCCCGTTCGCGCTGCTCGGACTGGTCCTGGTGGTGTTCATCAAGGAGGTGGCCCTGAAGTCGAAGCCGGCGGCCCACGCCCCGGCGGCGTCGAACGAGCCGACCCCCGACCAGACAGCCGTCAAGGCCTGAGCGGCGCCCGGCCGGCCGGTGCTTGGGCCTCGATGCCCGCGATCAGGATGTCGAGCGCGAGACAGAAGTCGCCCTCCGGCGCCCGCCGGACCGTCCCCCCGCAGCCGTGCAGGAACTGCGAGACGGCCAGGTGGGCGCCGGTGCGGGTGGCGTCCACCAGGCCCGTGGTGTCCAACAGCCGCTGCAGGGCGGCGTCGAAGGCCCGCGCGTGCGGGCCGATGTTCGGGTACGCGGCGGTGAGGGGAACCAGCCACGGGTGGTCCGCCTGCACCCGCCGGTAGCCCCGGGCCAGCGCCTTCAGCCGCCCCGGCCAGCCCGCGTTACCGCTCTGCGCCGTACTCTCGGCCGCCTCGGGCGGTAGTTCCAGTTCGCCCAGGGCGCTGTCGAGGGCGAGTTCGAGCAGGTCCTGCTTGGTGTCGACGTACCAGTACAGGGACATCGCGGTCACCCCGAGCCCGGCGGCGAGCCGCCGCATCGAGAACCGGGCCAGCCCGTCGGCGTCGAGCAGCCGCACGGTGGCGGCGGTGATCCGCTCCCGGTCCAGCCCGGAGGGTGCCTCGCTCCCGGAGGGGGCCTCGTTGGGGCGTCTGGCCGGTCTGGCGCGCCTGGCGGCCTGCCACACGCTGCTGCGGGTCTCGCCGGGATCGGCCGTGGTCACCATGCAGGCACCCTCCTCACGACAGGCGGATCAGCCCGGAATGCCCGGTCTGCCCTCTTAATGCTAGGGGGTGTCGTGCCGCTCGGGCCGGATCAGGGAGCGGTGCCCGGTGCGTGTGATCGGATCAGCTCGTCGGAGCCGTCAGGTCGTAGAAGGTGGCTCCGCCGACCGTGGACGCCTTGAAGGTGGCCTTGATCCAGGTCTCGATGTCCGAGCTCGTTCCCCCGCCCGGGCCCCCACGACCGCCGCCCTGGGCGCCGTCACCGCCACCGCCGATGCCGCCGATGCCGCCCATGCCGCCCTCGGCGGCGCCGGTGTCGTCGGCCGTATCGGTGCTGGTGCCTTGGCCGATGAACCAGTGGATCTTCCCCTCCCGCACGTACGCCTGGAACTGCTCCAGGGTCGGCGAGGGGTCACTTCCGTTGAATCCGCCGATCGGCATGACGGGCACACCGGAGGCCAGCTGGTAGCTCGCCGCGTTCTGGGAGCCGATGGCAGCCGCCGCCCACGTGTACGCGTCGGCGTCGGTGGTCAGGGCGGTCTTGGCCTCGGCGCTCACCCGGGCGCCGTTCAGCAGGCCGCCCGGACCGCCCTGGCCGCCGCCGAACCGCTCGACACCGCGCCCGCCCTGGCCGGCTTGTGCGCCCTGCCCCTGCCCCTGCCCCTGCCCCTGCGGCATCCCGCCCTGAGCGCCCCGGCCACCCTGGCCCTGCATCGGCGCGCCCTGCGGCGGGATTCCGCCCTGCGGTGCGGCGCCCGGCCGGCCACCGTTCTGCTGCCCGCCCGGGCCGCCCCGGAGCATCTCTCCGGGTCCGCCCGCACCACCCGGTCCGCCGGGACCTCCCAGTGCGCCGGGTCCGCCCCGGCCTCCCGCCACCGCCGGTCCCGCGGTCACGATGGAGCCGGTGTGCGCGGTGCTCACGGTGGTCAGGCAGTACGCGAACGGCCCGGCCAGCGCCGCCGCCACGCCCAGCGCCGCCATGGCCCACAGCGCCCGGCGCCCGGCCCACGCGGCGAACGGCAGCGCGGCCGCGGCGAGCACGCCGGCCACCAGGACCGCCCAGCGCAGCCACGGCAGATAGCCGGCGGCGCGGCCGAGCAGCACGAACGACCACACCGCCGTCAGGGCGAGCGTGCCGGACAGGGTGATCGCGGCGGACTTGCCGCCCCGCTCCTCCCACAGCACGGCGGCGCCCATGCCGATCAGCGCGGCCACGAACGGCGCCAGCGCCACGGTGTAGTACTCGTGGAAGATGCCCTGCATGTAGCTGAAGACGACCGCGGTGATCAGCATCGAGCCGCCCCAGGCCAGGAAGGCCGCCCGGGCCATGCCCTCCAGCG
The DNA here is from genome assembly GCF_053611065.1 of Streptomyces sp. NPDC054840. Taxonomy (NCBI): domain Bacteria; kingdom Bacillati; phylum Actinomycetota; class Actinomycetes; order Kitasatosporales; family Streptomycetaceae; genus Streptomyces; species Streptomyces sp. NPDC054840. Next base: position 3,979 of record NZ_JBSGZP010000031.1, on the reverse strand, counting down.
AGTCGGTGGCCCGGCGGGCCCGCCAGGTGATCACCAGACCGGCCACCAACAGCACCAGGGCCGCCGGCAGCAGCCAGGCGATCTGCCCGCCGATGTTGCCCGCGAAGAGCCGGTCGATGCCGGTCTCTCCCCAGGCAGCGCCTCCGCCCCCGGCGGCGCCGCCACGGCCGCCGCCACCCACGCTGCCGGTCTCGTTGCCGTTGATCCGGCCCAGTCCGTTGTAGCCGAGGGTCAGTTCCAGGAAGGAGTTGTTCTGCGAGCCGCCGATGTACGGGCGGGAGGACGCCGGCCACAGTTCGACGATCGCGACCCACCAGCCGCCGGCCACCACCATCGCGAGCCCCGCCAGCAGCAGCTGGCCGAGCCGCTTGCGCAGCCGGGTGGGAGCGCAGACGGCGTACAGCACGGCCAGCGGAGGGAGGATGACGAAGGCCTGCAGGGTCTTGGTGAGGAAGGCGAAGCCGACCGCCACCCCGGCCCAGACCAGCCACTGGGTACGGGCCCCGTCGAGGGCGCGCAGCACGCAGTACACGGTGACGGTCAGCAACAGGGTCAGCAGCGCATCGGGATTGTTGAAGCGGAACATCAGCGCGGCGACGGGCGTCAACGCGAAGGCGGCGCCGCTCAACAGACCGGCCCCGGGGCCGAACTGGCGGCGCACGGCCGCGTACAGGAGACCGGTGGTCGCGACGCCCATCAGGGCCTGCGGTACGAGGATCTGCCAGGCGCCGAGCCCGAAGAGCCGTACGGACAGCATCATCGGCCACAGGGCGGCCGGGGGCTTGTCGACGGTGATGGAGTTCCCGGCGTCGGACGAGCCGAAGAAGAAGGCCTTCCAGCTCTCGCTGCCCGCCTGCACGGCGGCGGAGTAGAAGGAGTTGGCATACCCGGAGGAGCCGAGGTCCCACAGGAGCAGGGCCGCGGTGGCGATCAGCAGCCCGGCCAGGCAGGGAAGCTCCCAGCGGGGACGGTCGACCGCGTGCCGGCCGGTACCGGCGCGGGCCTCGGGGACCGGGAAGATCGAGGGTGCTGCCGTGGTCATCGGATGTCGTCCTTCACGTTCACGGGAGTGTCGCGCCGCTCGGGGAAGACCCAGGCGCGGAAGAGCAGGAAGCGCAGCACGGTGGCGGCGAGGTTGGCGGTGATCAGCACGGCCAGTTCGGTGCTGTGCGTGGGATCGGCGGTGGCCGCCCCGAGCGCGGCGAGGGAGCCGCTGGTGAGGGCCAGCCCGATGCCGAACACCACGAGGCCCTGGGCCTGGTGGCGCACGGCCCGCTCCCGGCCGCGCACCCCGAAGGTGAGCCGGCGGTTGGCGGCGGTGTTGGCGACGGCGGAGAGCAGCAGCGCGGCGCCGTTGGCGAACTGCGGGCCGGTCCCAGCGCGGAAGGCGGAGTACAGGAGCAGGTAGAGCACGGTGGACAGCGCTCCGACGGCGCAGAAGCCGAGCAGCTGGCGGGCGAGCCCGCCCTCCACTCCGGGCAGTGCGCCGCGGTCGCGGGGATCGTCGCCGAAGGGGCGGGCGAGTCGGTCCAGCGGGAGCGCGCCGACCGCCAGCGCCCGGCCCACGCGCCAGACGCCCTTGAGGTCTTCGGTGGCGGTCCGGACGATGTGGACCGTGGAGTCGGGGTCGTCGACCCAGTCCACCGGGACCTCGTGGATCCGCAGCCCGGCGCGTTCGGCGAGCACGAGCAGTTCGGTGTCGAAGAACCAGCCCGTGTCCTCCACCAGCGGCAGCAGCCGCTCGGCGACCTCGCGCCGGATCGCCTTGAAGCCGCACTGGGCGTCGCTGAACCGGGCGGCGAGGGAGGACCGCAGGAGGAGGTTGTAGGCACGCGAGATGAACTCCCGCTTCGCACCCCGCACCACCCGTGAGGAGCGGGCCAGGCGGGTGCCGATGGCGAGGTCGGAGTGGCCGGAGATCAGCGGCGCGACCAGCGGAAGGAGGGCGTTGAGGTCGGTGGAGAGATCCACGTCCATGTACGCGAGGACGGGGGCGTCGGAACCGGACCACACCTGACGCAGCGCCCGGCCCCGACCCTTCTCCTCCAGCCGGATGCCGCGTACGCCGTCCAGTGCGGCGGCGAGCCCCCGCGCGACCTCGGGTGTGCGGTCGGTGCTCGCGTTGTCGGCGACCGTGATCCGGAAGGGGTACGGGAAGGTCCGGGTGAGGTGCTCGTGCAGTCTGCGGACGCACGGGCCGAGGTCCTTCTCCTCGTTGAAAACGGGGATCACCACGTCGAGAACGGGCTCGCCGGGCACGGGCGCGAGGGGCGCCCGTGCCGGAAGGGCCCCGGGAGAGGTGTCGGTTCGCATGTTCCGACCTTCACGGGGCGCCCTGTCACCGCTGTGTGCTGAGCCTGTGCCCTGCCTGTGAGTTCTGCCGGTCCGGCCGCGCGTGCGGCAGCAGGACCTCGAAGCAGGTCCGTCCTGGCTCGCTCCGTACGTCGACCCGCCCGCCGTGCGCCGTGACCACGGCCTGGACGATGGCCAGCCCGAGCCCGGTGGAGCCCGCCACGCGGGAGCGCGAGACGTCACCGCGGGCGAAACGCTCGAAGACGCGGGGGAGCAGATCGGGGGCGATCCCGGGCCCGTCGTCCTCGATACGCAGCCGGACGGCGGATGTTTCACGTGAAACGCGCGCGGTGACGGTCGTGCCCGGAGGGGTGTGCGTACGGGCGTTGGCCAGCAGGTTCACCAGCACCTGCTGAATCCGGGCCGGGTCCGCCCGGATCGGGGCCGGCTCCTCGGGCAGGCTCAGGCGCCAGTGGTGCTCGGGGCCCGCGGCCCGGGCGTCGCTGACGGCGTCGACGACGAGCGGGGCCAGGTCGGTCTCGGCGTCGGAGGTGGAGAGCGGGCGGCCCGCGTCGAGCCGGGCCAGCAGCAGGAGGTCCTCGACCAGGCCGGTCATCCGGGTGGCCTCGGACTCGATCCGGCCCAGGGCGTGCCGGGTGTCGGGGCCGGGCTCCTCGCGTCCCCGGCGGGTCAGTTCGGCGTAGCCGCGGATGGAGGCCAGCGGGGTGCGCAGCTCGTGGCTGGCGTCGGCGACGAACTGCCGGACCCGCATCTCACTCTGCTGGCGGGCGGTGAGGGCGGAGGAGACGTGGCCCAGCATCCGGTTGAGGGCCGCGCCGACCTGGCCCACTTCGGTGCGGGGGTCGGCCTCGGCGTCCGGGACCCGCTCGTGGAGGGCGGGCTCGCCCTTGTGCAGGGGGAGTTCGGAGACCCGGGTGGCGGTGGCGGCCACCCGGCGCAGCGGGCGCAGGGCGACCCCGACCAGGACCTGCCCGGCGAGGGAGGCCGCGAGCAACCCGGCCAGGGTGACGCACAGCTCCACCCCGACCAGGGTGCGCACGGTGGAGTCGACGTCGCCCAGCGGGAAGGCGAGGGCCAGGCTCCCGTCGGAAGCGATCCTCACGCGGTAGCCGCCGAGGCCCGGAAGCTCCGTGTCCACCGGCCCGGGCGAACCCTGGGCGGCCGTGCGGGCGGCCTGGGCAGCCTGGGCGAGGGCCTTGCCCTGGGCCTCGGTGAGGACCGGCGCCTGGTCGGCCGACCATCCGTCGACGCGGGCGTTGCGGGCGGTCCCGAGCACGGTCCCGGCGGAATCGAAGCGGATCCCGGCGGCGTCCAGCGGGCTGCCGGGCGCCATGACGAAACCGGCGCCGTTCTCCCGGGCCGGCTTCCCGCCGGGCGCGCGGACGGCCATGCTCACGGCGGTCTTCAGCTGCTCGTCGAGCTCGGTTACGAGGTACGAGCGCAGGGCGAAGGTGGTGACGGTCCCGATGGCCGCTCCCACCACGGCGATCAGGGCGACCGCCGAGACGACGAGCCGGGTACGCAGCGACCAGGGCCGGCGGCCCTGCGCCCGCCGTTTCGGGCGCAGGGCCCCTACTCGGCCGGCTCGGCCGGCGCGGCCGGCGTGATCCGGTATCCGGCGCCGCGCCGGGGGTGGTTCATCGGCGGCAGACCGAGGCCGCTCTCC
>NZ_JBSGZP010000030.1:0-22579 GCF_053611065.1 Streptomyces sp. NPDC054840 | reverse complement strand
GCCGTGTCTCGACCACGGCAGCACCCGTCGGGAGTGGGCCCGTGGCTACTTGCCGCCCACGCAGAAGACCGTGCACATCGAGGTGCAGACACAGGTCTTGCTGGCCTGGCAGGTCACTCGGGTGCAGACGGTGCGGGTGGCGATCCCCGAGATGGACGGCGGGGGCGCCTGCTCACCGGCGGGGCCGGCAGGGGCGGAGATACGGGCGTCCAGGTCGAATGCGTCAGACATGTCTTTCCTTTCCTCATTCCGTCCGGCGAATGGAATCGCCGGGGCTCCGGAGTTTTTCCGGCGCCAGGGAAATCATGTCGAGCTCCTTGCGTCCTTTCCATTGGCCGTGGCGACAGTATTCGCCGTGGACCCGGATCCCGAACGGGCAGCGTTTCCGGAACTCTTTACGGACCGAGCCGGCTCCCGGCGTCCGCGCGTTGTGTGGAGAACACGTACGAAGCCAGGCAGACGGTCAGGCGTGAGGAGAGTTCGAGTTTCTCCATGACCGCGGCGACATGTGCGCGCACGGTCCGTTCGGTCACGTGCAGCCGCCGGGCCATCGACTCGTTGGAGAGCCCTTCGGCGAGCAGGAGGAAGGTCTCCTGTTCGCGCGGGGTGAGCCGGCCGACCCGTTCCAGGGCCGGTGTCCAGTGCGGTGCGCCCGGCGCGCGGGCGCCGGCGGTCGCGTGGGGTGCGGTGGGCGTGCGGGGCGTGGTGGGGCTCACGGTGCTGCGACGCTCCTGTCTGCGGCGGGCCGGCCGAGCGGCCGCGTGAGGTGGTCGGTGGTCAGCCTGCGATAGAACGGATTCTCGGCGAGCAACTGTTCGTGTGTGCCCTCGGCGCCGACCCGGCCGTCGTCGAGGACGACGATCCGGTCGGCCGCCCGGACGGTGGACATGCGGTGGGCGACGACGAGCAGGGCGCGTTCCTGGGAGATGTCCCGCAGGGCATCGGTGAGTTCCCGTTCGTTGATGGGGTCGAGTTGCGACGTGGGTTCGTCGAGGAGTACGAGTTCGGGCCGGGGGATCAGTGCGCGGGCGATGGCGACGCGCTGGCGTTCGCCGCCGGAGAGATTGAATCCCCGGTCGCCGACCTCTGTTTCCAGTCCGTTCGCCAGACGTTCCACGAGTTCTTCGAGATTTACCATCCGGAGCGCTTCCCGGATTTCTCTCTCATCCGCCCCGGGTTTCGCGTAGACGAGATTGTCCCGCAGGGTTCCGTACAGCAGGGGCGCGTGTTGCTCGACCAGGCCGATACGGGCCCGGAGGTCGCGCGGATCGACGCCCCTGATGTCGGCGCCGTCGAAGAGGACGTGTCCGCCGTCCGGCTCGTGGAACTTCTCGACGAGCGAGACGATCGTCGTCTTGCCGGCGCCGGACCGGCCCACCAGCGCGATCAGCCCGGTGCGCGGCACGGTGAACGAGACGTCGCGCAGTACCGGACGGTCGTCGTACGCGAAGGAGACCCGGCGCAGTTCGAGGAGCGGGGGCGTGGGCGACGCGGCGGGGCCGGGAAGCGGTACGGGCGTACCGTCCTCCCGGTCCTGCTCGACGGGCAGGCGCAGGACGTCCTCGATCCGTCGGAGCGATCCGAGGCCGCGCTGGATCAGGCTGAGCGCGTTGAAGAGACCGGCGAGCGGCATCACCAGGTAGGTGGCGAACAGCAGGAACGCGACGAGTTCGCTGACGGACATGGAGCCGTCGGAGACCCGGACCGCCCCGATGAGCAGGACGAGGAGGAACGAGCCGTTGACCGCGATCTCCATGGCGGGCCCCACGACGGAGCCGAGCTTCGCGGAGCGGACGCCGGCGGCGTAGGCGGCGTCGATGTCCCCGCCGATGCGTTCGGCCTCCCGGTGTTCGGCGCGGGCGGCCCGTACGGTCCTGATGCCGCCGAGGGCGCGTTCGAGGTCGGCGGTCATGGCACCGACACCGGCGAGGGCCTGTTCGGTGCTGGTCCGGATGCCGGCCATCACGCCCGCGACGAGGACGGCGGCGACCACCAGGGTCCCCGCGACCACGAGGAACATGACGGTGTCGATCCAGAGCATCAGTGCGGCGGCGCCGACTCCGGTGATGGTGACGGTCACGAGCTGGACGAAGCTGCCCGCGACCATGTCCCGCAGCATGGTCGTGTCGGTGCCGACCCGGGAGAGCAGGTCACCGGCGCGCCGGCCGTCGAGTTCCCGGAGGCGGACGAACAACAGCCGCTCGACGAGCCCGCGGCGCAGGCGCCGGACCACGCTCTCGCCGGTCACGTCCAACAGGTACTGACCCGCCGCCTCCAAGGCGGCCTGGACGAGGAAGAGAGCGGCCAGCGTCACGACGAGCGTGGCGACGGCCCGGTCGGCGGAGACCCGGTCGATCAGGCGCATCGTCAGCAGCGGCTGCAGCAGTCCGAGGGCGGTGCCGACGACGGTCAGCGTGAGCGCGGCCCCCACGGTCCGGCCGCTGCCGCGCAGCAGGCGCAGCAGATCACGGATGCCCGGGCGGGCGCCGTCGGCAGGGCTCTTCCCCGGGGGCGCCACGCTCCCGGGGCCGCCCTCGGTTCCCCGGCCGGTTCCGGTCGTCGTGCCGGACGGATCCGAGTGGTCGGTCATGAAGGGCTCCTCTCCTCGCTCCCGGAGCCCACGGTGATCAGCCTCCGGAAGTAGCTCTCGGGCAGTTCCTCGCCCACCGGTCGGCCCTCCGCTTCGACCCAGGCGTGGGCGCCGAAGGGCGGGGCGGCGCGCACGCCGACGCACCACGTGGGCCACTCACCGCGGGCCCGGCAGAGCAGGGCCGTGGCGACCGAGCGCGGCAGGCAACCCTCGCGGCCGGCGCAGAGCGCGCTGACCGTGGTGACGGCCTGCCGGGCCCGGTAGGTCCGGTCGTGGCCGGCCGGGCGGGCCCCGCGGGACACCACGCCGAGCACCTGCGCCAGCCGGGCCGGCGGCAGGAGTAGCAGGGGCCGGCCCACCGCGACGGCCAGGCGGGCTCCGGCGCGCTGGGCGAACGACGTCCCGGTGTGGGTCTCCGGGACCGGATGGAAGCTCATGGGCTGACCAGCCGGGCGTCGCGCAGGGCCGAGAGCAGGGCGCTCACGTCGGCCTGCGCGCGGTCGGCATCGACGTCGAACCGGGCGCACAGGGCATCGGCGATGTCCTTCGCCGCGGTGCCGTCGAGCAGGCCGGCCAGGACCGAGCTGCCGGTGGGGTTGAGCTCCCAGTACTCACCCGTACGGCCGTCGAGCAGGACCTTGCCGTAGTCGGTGTCCACCACGGACACGTCCTCGCGCAGTTTCATGGGTTCCCCTTCAGATGGTGCGGAGCCAGATCTCGCAGGCGAGAGTGGCGTCGAGGCCGCCGTGCCGGAGTTCGGGCGAGGAGGGCCGCAGCGTGATGTCCAGGAGCTTGTCGGCGTCGACCAGCCCGGCCTTGGCGAGCAGCGAGTCCCGCCACAGCTCGGCGAGGCGTTCGCGGTTCTCCCGCAGCCCGTTGGCGGCGTCGGCCGAGGCCTCCCCCTTGGTGGTGCGACGCAGCAGCGCGTCCGGCATACGGCCGCGCATCGCGCGCTTGAGCAGCGGTTTGAACTCCCACGGCGTGGCGCGTTCCTCGGAGCGGACCGACCAGCACGCTTCGACTACACGGTCGTCGAGGAAGGGGCTCGCCAGCGGCAGCCCGCTGTGCTCCGCGACCTGGTGCAGGACACGGGTGGCCCGTGTGCCGTGGTGCAGGGTGTGGATCTCGTTGTGGAGGGCGCGGGTGGTGCCGCGCGGCTGTGCCGTGCGGGCGGCCTCCCGCAGGCTCCGGCGTACGGAGGCGGCGGCGTCGGCGGTGGCCCAGACCGGCAGACGGGGCGGAATGTCCCAGCCGAAGACGTCGGGGCTGTGCGGGGCGGGTCGCGGGGCGCTGACGTCGTCGGCGACATCCGCGAGCCACCGGCCGTAGGGGCGGCTGTCGGCGAGGACGGCCAGGGTCTCGCGCAGCGACCAGCGGTTCTGGGCGCGATAGCCGCGGATGCTGCGCAAGGCCGTGAGGGGACGGGTGGTCAGCAGGTCACGGTGGTGGGCGGGGTGCCCCCACAGGACGTGGTCGCCGCCCATGCCGGTGAGATGGAGGCGCGAGCCGCCGGCGAGGAGCCGGTCGTGGCCGACCAGCTGGCGCGGCTGGTCGAGGATGGTGGGGAGGGGTTCGTCGACGGGTCCGCGCACGTCCAGCAGACCGCTGTAGAAGAGCGGGATCTCGTCGATGTCGAGCAGGATGTGCTCCAGGCCGTCGATTTCGGCGGCCGCGAGTCGGGCCCAGCGCACGTCGTCGTCGCCCGGGTCCCTGCTGGGCATGGTGAGCGCGGGTAACGGTGCGTTGCTCACCCCTGCGGCGAGGGCGCAGACGGTGGTGGAGTCGAGGCCGCCGGAGAGGTCGGCGCTGACGCTTCCGGCGGCGTCCACCCGCAGGCGTACGGCCTCGTCCAGCGCTGTGTGAAGTGCCTCCGCCCCCTCGGCGAGCGGGACCTGTGTCCGCGGGGGCTGCCACCAGCGGACCGTCCGGGGGGCGGAGCGGCCGAAGCGCAGGAGTTCCCCGGGGACGACGGAGTGCACACCGCGCCACAGGGGGACGTCACCCAGCGGGTGCGGGACGGAGTCCAGCAGTCGTAGGGCGAGGACGTCCTCGTCGACGGGCGCGTCGAACAGCCGGGCCAGGACGTCGGCGCGGTTGGCGGCGACGGTGATGCCGTCCTCGGAGGCGTGGAAGAGCCGGCGCATCCCCGAGGCGGTGCCGTGTGCGTGGATCTCGCCGTGTGCCGCGGCGATGACGTGGAAGTCGCCGGGCAGGCGCGCGGTGACTCGGTGGACCGCGCCGGGGTCGCGCACCCCGGCGATGTGCGCGGTGAGTTCGGGTGCGCCGACCGAGGTGTGCCCGATGAGCGCCACGAAGAGTCCTCGGTCGTTGCGGGCCTGGACGGAGGTGGCCCAGTCGCCCCGCACGAACGGTCTTCCCGACGGGTGGGTGAGGGTGCGTTCGCCGCGTGTCCCGAGTCGGGAGGCCACGGCGAGGGCGGCCTCACAGTCCGGAAACAGCGCGAACCATCCCTCGCCGTGGCGTGTCATCGGACTACCAGCCCAGGGGCAGACGGACCTTGGGCTCGTGCGGTCCGCGCTTCAGGAATCCGGTGTCCTTGCGGAAGTCGCCGGCCTTGGACAGCGCCGGAACCTCGTAGACCTTCTTCGCCATGGTTCTCATCCCTTCTCGCGTGGGTTTCTGACGAGACGACCCCGTTTCCCAGGATTCAGGTGGCCGCCTGGAAAGATCCTCGGCGGGTGGCCACCCGCCGCTCAAGGAGCGACCGGTGGCCGCCACGGTCCGCGATCGGGGCGGCCGGCCCGCCCCGAACCTCTCGTAAAGGGCCGCCACCTGGCAGAAAAGGGACCGGAGCGAGAAGGATCCGCCGGTCCGGCCTGCCGGATCAGCCTGGTCTCATTGGGCTGTTGGTCACTCTCCGCATGAGCTTCCTTGGCTCCATCCCGGCCTGCGGCCCCGCACCGCCGGCAGCCCGCGCCGCGCCGCCCTCTCATGGCGGGCGGCCATCCTGGGCATCCGTTCGATGGCGGAGATGATGGCGGCGCGCGGGATTCCCGAGACGTCTGCGAGGTTGACGACCCGCTGGAGTTGGTCGGAGATGTCGTCGAGGCCCACCGGGCCGGAAGCCGGCAGGACGACGGCACCGCGACCGCGCCCGAAATCCACGACGCCCTCGCTGCGCAGCATCCGCAGTGCGCGGAGGATCGTGTTCTTGTTGACGCCGTACTCCTTGCCGAGCTGGTCGGCGGGCGGAAGGTATTCCCCCTGGGGGTAGCGGCCGGCCGCGATGTCCATCCTGAGTTTCGCCCGGATCCGGGCGTAGAGAGGCACTTCGGCGGCACTGCGGTGGCGGTGGATGTTCCCCGTTCCAGAGGTAGTTGACATATGTGTTGCTCCCCCTTCTGGCTCACGTTGTGCTCAAGCACTCGCGCCACGCCGTCGACTCGCCGGGGCGGGCGGGGCGGGGGACGGGGACAGCCGCAGGGACGGCTGCCGCATGGTCGGTGCGGAGCCGATGGCTGCCTTCGTCGTCCCCCGGGTCCGGCATCGACCCATGTCGATTCTTCGGCGGACCGTTCTTTCACGTCGGTTGACGGCCGGTGCAGCCGTACCGTAGTCCGCACCTTGACGCACTTCAACCAGCGTGGCGATAGTGGATGTTGCACCGATTCATGTGAGTGGAAGAACAGGGCTGGCCGAACCAGGGGGGTGGACGCCATGCCAGAGGAACCGGAACACGGGTTCGCCGACAAGCTGAACCGGCTCTTCGAGACCGTCAGACCGGATCCCGACCACGAGTACAGCAACGAACAGGTGGCCACCGCCATCCGGGCCGCCGGGGTGCCGATCTCCCAGAGCTACATCTGGCAGCTGCGCAAGAGCAGAAAGACCAATCCAACCCTGCGTCACCTCCACGCGCTGGCAGGCTTTTTCGGCGTCCCCGCGGCCTATTTCGTGGACGACTCGGCCACCGCGCGCATCGAGGAGCAGCTCTCGGCCCTCGCCTCCGCGCAGGCGCGCCTGCACGAGGCGTCGCAGGGCAGTGACGTGAAGCTGATGGCCATGCGGGCGGGGCAGTTGTCGCAGAAGCACCGCGAACAGGTCATGGACCTGCTGGACGTGGTCTACCGCCTGGAACAGGCCGAGCGCGCTCCGGGTCAGGACGATGGCCTGAATCATCCTGGATCATGATGGTGTGACGCCATTGGATGGAATTTCCAAGCCCCAGGAGATTCACCAGCGGAGTTGGCCCGTGAACGAACGTACGTTGCGCAAACGATGTCGGAGCATCCTCAGGGAACTCGGCGTCACCGCTCCCTTGCGGGTCCCGGAGCTGTGCCGGCTCCTCGGCGAGCACCGCGGACGGCCGATCCGGCTGGTCCCGTACTCGCTGCCCGTCCCCGGCCCGTACGGCCTGTGGATCGCCGGCGCACAGGCGGACTTCATCTTCTATCAGAAGGAGACCAGCCAGGCGCACCAGGACCACATCGTGCTCCACGAGGTCGGGCACATCCTGGCGGACCACAGGAGCGACGAGCCCGAGGACGCCGTCTGGCAGGAGGTGCTGCCGGACCTCTCGATCGAGGTGATCAACCGCGCGCTCCGGCGTACCTCCTACGCCGAGGAAAGGGAGCGGGAGGCGGAACTCGTCGCCACGATCATCCTCGAATGGGCGTCGGTGCTGGACCGGGTCACGCCCCGCGCACCGGGTGACATCTCGGCCCGACGGGTGCACACGGCGCTCTCGGACCGGCAGGGGTGGTTGTGAGCGTGCTGTCCCTGGTGCTCGCCGTCGTTCTGTACGTCTCGCTGCTCTGGACGGGACGCCAGGTCGTACGCGCTCCTTCCGACCGGCTGCTGCGCGCGGTCTTCCTGTGCATCGCCAGTGCGGGTCTCTCCTTCCCGTTCGGCCTGCCCGTGGTCATCCGCCTCGTCGACGGGCTCGCCGGGGACGGCGCCGCGAAGCTGCTGCAGAACCTCTGCCTGCTCGGAGCCGTGTACTTCCTGGGGTGCTTCTTCATCCACTCGGCGTCCGACCCGGCCGCGGCCCGGACGCGGGTGCGGTGGCATGCGGTGCCGTTCGCCGCGACTGCGGTGATCGCCTCGGCAGCCATGGCGGTGACGCCGCACACCGAGCGGGGCCACACGTACGCAACGGCCGACATGACGATCCCCGGTGTCGCGGTCTTCTACCTCTCGGCAGGCGCCTACCTCACGTACGCCCTGGCGGCGGCGCTGTTGTGGACGGTTCGGTACGCGCGGCTGGCGAGCCGGCCGTTGGCGACCGGGCTGCGGACGGTGGCCGCCGCGCTGGCAGGCATGGTGCTGGCCTCGGCGGTACGGGAGTGCGTGACGCTCGTCCGCCTGCTCGACGGCGAGGTGCCCCGCCCGGTGATCACCGGCGCGAAGCTCCTGCTCGACCTCGCGATCCCCCTCTTCGTGGCGGGCGTGGTCTACCCGGGGCTGGTGACGCGCTGGGCCAGCATCCGTCTGTGGTGGCACCACGGCCGCGTCTACCACAGGCTGGCCCCCCTCTGGGAGGCTCTGCACCGCGCGTTCCCGGAAGATGCGCTCGAACGCACCGGGGGCGGTCGCCGCTGGGACGCGCTGAGTCCGCGGGGCGTGCACCGGCGCTACTACCGGCGTGTCATCGAGTGCCGGGACGGGCTCGTCCGGATCAGTCCCTATCTGGCGCTGGAGGCGGCCACGGCCGACGCCGAGGCACCGCTCACGCCCGAGGTGGCGGCGCGCCATCTGAGGACCGCGCTGCGGGCGTACGCCTCCGGAGAGGATGCGCCCTCCCAGGCCGTTCCGGTCGCGCTGCCCGGCGAGGGCGACGACGGCGACGGCGACGGCGGTCTGGAGAGTGACGTACGGCAATTGATCCGGCTCTCCGAAGCCCTGACGGCGCAATTCTGAACGAGGAGGGGCGATGGACACGCTGATCTCGGCCCGGCGGGTGGTGATCGGACCGCACGGCAAGGTCCTGGCGGACGGCGCCGTGCTGGTGCGAAACGGCGTCATCGCGGACACCGGACCGCGCCACGAGGTGGAGTCCCGGGCCCCCGCAGGCCTTCTCCGTCACGACTACCCCGACGGCACGCTGCTGCCGGGGCTCGTCGACGCACACGTCCACCTCGTTCTGGACGCCGGGCCCGATCCGGTCGCGGCGCTGCGGGAGGCGGACGACGCGACGGTGGCCGATGGCGTCGCGCAGCGGGCGCTCGGTCTGCTGAACGCCGGCGTCACCACCGTGCGGGACCTCGGCGACCGGAACGGGCTGGTGACGGAGTTCCGCGACGCCGTCAGGGCGGGACGGTTGCCCGGACCCCGTGTCCTCGCGGCCGGCACTCCCGTGACGGGCCCCGGCGGACACTGCTGGTTCCTGGGCGGAGAGGTGTCCGGCGAGGACGCCGCCAGGGCGCTGGTCCGCCGCAACGTGGCACGGGGCACGGACCTCGTCAAGGTGATGGCCACGGGCGGGGGCATCACCAAGGGCGGGCCGCCGATCTGGGCGCCCCAGTTCACGGCTGAGGAGCTCCGGATCGTCGTGCGGGAGGCGGCGAGTGCCGGCCTCCCGGTGGCGGCGCACGCGCACGGCACCGCGGGCATCGTCGCGGCCGTGCAAGCCGGGGTGAGCACGATCGAGCACTGCACGTGGATCGACCAGGACGGCTTCCGGCTCCTCGACGACGTCGTCGCAGAGATCGCCGCCCGGGGCATCGCGGTCTGTCCGGCGGCCAGCCCCGACTGGCGCGGTTTCGCCGAGCGCTTCGGACACGAGCGCGCGGAGGAGATGTTCGGCGGGATCCGCCGCATGCGCGAGCGCGGGGTGCGGCTGCTCACCGGCACGGACGCGGGCGTGAGCCGGGCGGTCTTCGACGACTTCGTGTCCAGTCTCGAATTCTTCGCCCACCTGGGTTGCACCTCGCAGGAGATCGTCGACCTGGCCACCTGCGAGGCGGCGGAGGCACTCGGGCTGGGCGAGGTCACGGGGCGCCTGATCCCCGGCCTCCGCGCGGACCTCCTGGTCGTCGAGGGTGATCCCCTGAGGGACCTCCAGGCGCTGCGTCGCATTCGGCTGGTGATGGCGGACGGCCGCGTGCACGCATGACGGGCGCGTCACCGTGCCGCTGCCGGTGACCCCCGGTCGGTGCATGAGGGGTCAGCTGACATCCACAGCCAGTCGCGCTTCTTGAAGATGACGTACAGGCTGACGCACACCATGGCCATCAGCAGGATCGCGAAGGGTACCCCGCCGCCCAGTGGAGTTCCGGCATGGTCTCGAAGTTCATGGCGTAGATCGTGCCCACCAACGTGGGGGCGAAGAGGATGGCCGCCCGGGAGGCGATCGCAGGCGGCCCTGGATGAACCGAACAATCAGAGGAAGATCGACAGTTGGCTCGCGGGTAACCCTGGACCCAACTCGTCACGCTCACTCCTCCTGACGACGAACGACGTCGTGGGAAGGTCGTGGGACCGGGGCGACACCGCCGCGCGTGACGTGACCAATGTATGGGCCGTTCTGAGACCCAACCGGGGGTGCCACCGGCCGTTCGTCGTTCTCACTTCCATGCCCACCGACAAGACCCAGCACCCGTAGTGCACACGTGGAGAACTGAGGTAAGGCCCATGACTCGGATTGACGCCACCTCGTGGAGCCGTTCCCTGCGGGCCCTTTTCGGGGAGGGCATGTTCGCGGCCGTGGGGGCGCGGCGGCGCGATGACTGGCGCCTGGACGCACTCGACGTCATGCAGTTGCGGACGGACGATCCGCGTGGCTGGTCGAAGGTTGCCGCGGCACCGGGAGGGGGCGATTATGGCGCCGGCCCGGACAGCCCGTTCAGTGCTGTCACGCCAGGAGACTTCAGCACGGCCTTCCCTGTTTCCAGGAGGGGCACCGAACAAATCCTGGTCACTCTCCAGGGTGAGTGGTTCCAAACAGAGGACATTCCGGATTTCGAGCCGCGAGAGGCAGAGTTGACCTCCCACGCGAGAACGATCACGGAAAGATTTGGAGGGGGCGCGCTATTTTTTACCAATGCGGCGACGGCGCGAGAGAATCCCCATGCCGATATGTTCCGTCGCGAGGGGGCCTATGAGGGCTTCACCAGCCACGTAATGGATTGTGGTGTAATCGCTGTCTCCGCCACGGAAGTCGGCATCTTCTGGGGCTTCACCATCGACTGAGGATCTCCCGTGCGTACCCGTTCTGCCACCTATCCCGACCGTACACATGGAGCGGGCAGATGTTTCCGGCAGCGTGCCAGAAGCATCCTTGGACGAAGGCTGCGGTTCGCCATCTGGTGAAGGTGACGTCCGCGCGGCGGCGCGGCACCCCGGGGATGGGAAGGTTCACGCGGTAGCGGAAGCCCATGTAGTGGTCTGCCGGTTCGCTGACGAAGCGGAGGGCGGGTGTTGCCGCCGGAGTCCGGGCGCCAACATCTTCGACCTGAGGCGGGCGGTGTCTGCCGATCACGACTCCGGTGGGCCGGTCGTCACAGCGCGGATGGTCCACGCGGTGTTGTCGGTGGCGGAAGGCCCCGGTGAGGCAACGCACCGGCACGCGAAGGGAGCTGGCGCCACGCCCTGTGACTCGCTCGGCGAGGCGCTGGAGCGCAGCGCGATCGTCCTGTCGATCTGTCCGCTGAAGACATACGCCCCGATAGCAGTAAGGAGAACAAGCCTTCGGGTAGGGCGTCGGCGCCATCCTGTACCGGTGGACGCACTCCTGCCCAACCAACTGGGCGCTGTAGAAAAGGAGTCCTTCTCCACAGCGCCAGCGGTGATCCGAAAGTTGAATCTCTCCCCGCCTCCTGGGCACATCACGGGGCGGCAGGACGTGGCTTCACCGCCGGCACGCTGGAATACGCCTCCAGAACCTCCGCCACCTCGCGCTCCGTCGCGATCACCGCACCGCTCGGGTTCCTGGACACGATCGCCCGGCGCTGCACCGCATCGGGGCCACCGCCACGCCGGGATGGGCAGCGGCCACCGCTTCCCCGTCCGCTGCGGTGATGTGCCGGTCCTCAGCGTGCGTTGTACCCGCCTGGTCCGGCGCCTGCCGCCTTGACCTGCTTGCGGTAGGCCCCTGGCGGCGATCCGAAGTGTCGTTTGAAAGCTTTGGCGAAGGCGAACTCCGACGTGTACCCCGTGTGCTGCGCGATGGTGCTCAGCGGGGTCGGCGACTGGTGCAGCAATCGCGCCGCGGTGGCCATCCGCCAGTTGGTCAGGTAGGTCAACGGCGGCTCGCCGACCACCGCGGCGAAGCGGCGGGCGAACGCCGCGCGCGACAGCCCGGCGCGGGTGCCCAGCGACTCCACGGTCCAGGGATGGCCGGGATCGTCGTGGATCGCCTTCAGGGCCGGGGCGACTGCCGGGTCGGTCAGCGCGGCCGCCCAACCCCCGGTCCGCTCCTTCGGCAGTTCGGCGTACCACGACCGGAGGATGTACAGCAGCAGCAGATCGATGAGCGCCGTGACGACCGCGTCCGAGCCCGGCTGCGGCGTGTGGAACTCGGCGCACAGCTGATCGACCGCCGAGCGCAGCACCGGGTGGCGGCCCGGAACCGCGGGCAGGTGGATGACCTCCGGCAGATCGCTGAACAGCGGATGCGGGCGATCGATGTCGATCGCGTACGCACCGCACACCAGCACCGTGTGCGGCCCTGGTCCGTCCACGGTGACCTGGCCGATCGGCGAGGAACGGTCCACGCGCTCCGGTACGAAGTCCACCGGATCGCGGTCCGGCACGTCGCACAGGGTGTGTCCGCTGCCGCGCTGCAGGAACACGATGTCGCCCGGTCCGAGCGCGAGCGGTCGGCCGTGCGGTGGCAGCAGGTGGCAGTGCCCTTCCACGACCACGTGGAATCCGGCTCCTGAGATGGGCTGGAACTTTAGGGCCCACGGGGCGTGCGCGTCGGTCCGAGTGACCATCGGGCGTCCCGTGCGCAGGACTTCGAGGGTATCGCTCAGGATGTCCATAGCGTCACTCTAGCGCTTGTGTGGCGAGACGATATGACAGGGAATCGAGATCTTAAGTCATTCACCGTCTCGATGCGGAGACGTACGTTCTTGCCGTGGCGGTTGCCGAACCGCGCACTGCATCGACGAAGGAATGGATCCCATGTCTCTGGCCGGCAAGAAGATCGTGATCATCGGTGGTACCTCCGGCATCGGCTTCGCGGTAGCCCAACAGGCCGCGGTGGCCGGCGCGGACGTCGTGGTCGCCTCCAGCAATCAGGACCGTGTGGACGCCGCGACCAAGCGGTTGGGCGAGCCGGCCGAAGGCCGCCGCCTGGACGTCGCCGACGGCAATGCCATCGCCGCGTTCTTCGAGCAGGTCGGGGAGTTCGACCACCTCGTCTACACCGCGGGCGAATCCCTGCTGATCCAGCCGTTGGCCGACACCACCCCGCAGGAGGCCAGGGCCGTCTTCGAGCGCCGGTTCTGGGGCGCGTTCCTCTCCGCCAAGTACGCTGCACCGCGACTGCGCGCCGGCGGCTCGATCGCTTTCAGCTCCGGCGTCCTCGCGATCCGCCCCCTGTCCGGAACCGCGCTCACGGCAGGTATCACCGGCGGCATCGAGGCCCTGTCCCGGGCACTCGCCGTCGAACTCGCCCCTCTGCGCGTCAACGTGATCCAGCCCGGTGTGATCCGTACCGAGCTGTGGGACGGCAGTGTCCCCGACCCGGAGGCCTTCCTCCAGGACGCCGGGGACGAGCTGCTCACGCGACGTGTCGGCACTGCCGAGGAAGCCGCGGCGGCCTATCTCTTCGTCTTGGCCAACGCCTACGTCACCGGCACCACGCTCGCGATAGACGGCGGCGCGGCACTGGTGTGACATGGGCGCCACACATCACAGCCGACGGAGCAACGCCGTACCGGCGCGGCGCGTTCCTTGCCGCGGCAGTCGACGACGCGAGGCCGGCCAGACGCGCGGATCTGGCCCGAAGCCGGGCCCGGCCTGGAAGCGGATCTTCGAGCAGGTGCAGGCCGAGGCCGACTCGAAGGGCCCTGCCTGGCAAGCCGTAGGGCTACTGACCGGACACCCATTCCTTCCATGGCA
This sequence comes from Streptomyces sp. NPDC054840, assembly GCF_053611065.1. NCBI lineage: Bacteria > Bacillati > Actinomycetota > Actinomycetes > Kitasatosporales > Streptomycetaceae > Streptomyces > Streptomyces sp. NPDC054840. The sequence continues at coordinate 8,961 of NZ_JBSGZP010000030.1, read as the reverse complement.
GCCCGACTACGCTTGCCATGGTCACGGCCAAGACCGAACGAGGGGGGGTACACCCATGCCGTACGCGATCGGCGCGAAGGTGTAGCTGACCAGAGATGTGCAGGTCACCGCAAACGACACGGCGGCCAGGATCGGCTTCCCCGGTCCGCTGTGCCTGGCCGAGGGCTTGGAGGGCATCGTCACGGGCTCGGCAGAGGAAGCCGGCGGCGTGGCCCAGGACGGGCTCGCGGAATTCGAACGGCGAATCCGCGGGGTCCCGTTCGACGGCCACACGACCGGCCTGATCGACAACCTCCGTCAGCAGGTCGTCCGCCACGGAGGGTTCGACGCCGGAGTCGGCGCTCAGATCAGATACAGGGTGCGCTTCGAGAACGGGTTCGTCCTGGGCGGTGTCGAAGAAGGCTGGCTGACCGAAGCCTGAGTACCTGCCACATCGCCCCCGCCGGCTCGGCGGGGGCGATGTGGTCTGTGAAGCCGGTTCTCACCAGCCTCGCCTCGCCCGAAATGGCGGACGGGAGCCGGCGAAGAAGCCGCACCGGCCACCGTGCCGGTGTGCTCCTCCTCAGCCCGGGTAAATGATCGAGCCCAGCGGCGGACAGGGCATGAGCACCGTGCCGACGCCGGGGCGTTCGACGAAAGCCCGGACCTCGGCGGCCCGCAGGCGCCGGGAATCCAACTCCTCGGCGTGGGCGGGGGGCCCCCGGGGGCCGGCGGCGGGCCCCCCCGGGGGGGGGGGGGGCGCGGCGCGGGGGCGCCCCCCCGCCGGGGATTACGGGACAGCCCTTAGCTTGATCTTTAACCTCTGACGTCGAACGGTGCGTCGAACTCGATCACTCGGTTCGGTAACCGCCGTACGCGGAAGCGGCCTTCGTCTGGATCATGTGCTCCGACCAAGGAAACACTCACATCCAGCGCGAAGGCCGTGGGCATGAGTCTGCTGCATCACGATGCCCGGCAAGAGGCATTGACGGAACTGTCACGCTTCCGAGGCGAGTTCTACTCCTGCCTGACCGCTCGTTCGGACGCGTTGTTCGAGCTGGCCGACGCGGTCTTGTGCGGCGACGGGCCGGTGAGGTCACTGGCTGAACTGTCTCTGGTGGGCGAATCCCGCCGCGGCCACGGAGGGCTCTACGCCGCCGTGGCCCGCGGCGGGGTGGAAGCGGACCGCCTGAGGCGTGCGCTGGCGGCGGTTCCGCTGCCTCGGGCAGCCGACGGGCGGCTGGTCCTGGCCGTGGACGTGACCTGCTGGCTGCGGCCGGACGCGCACACCTCACCGGAACGGATCCTGTGCCACACCTACGGTCGGGGCAAGGACCAGCACATCCCCGTTCCCGGCTGGCCGTACTCGATCGTCTGCGCGCTTGAGCCCGGCCGTAGTTCGTGGACCGCGCCCCTGGACGCGCTCCGCCTGGCGCCCGGGGACGACACGGCCACCGTCACCGCCCGGCAGCTGCGTGAACTCATCGAACGACTCATCGCGGCTGGCCAGTGGCAGGCCGGCGACCTGCATATCCTCGTCATCGCGGACGCAGGCTACGACGCACCCCGTCTGGCCCACCTGCTACGGGATCTACCGGTCCAGGTTCTGGCCCGAATGCGCTCGGACCGCGTCCTGCGCAGGGCCACTCCGCCCCGGCAGCCGCACACCATGGGGCGCCCGCCCCGGCACGGCGGCGAGTTCGTCTTCGGCCAGGGAGACACCTGGGGCACCCCGGACGCCGAGACCGTCACCGACACCCGCCTCTACGGCACGGCCCAGGCACGCTCCTGGGACCGCCTCCACCCCAAACTGACCCACCGCTCTTCCTGGGCCACCGACGACGGCACCCTCCCGGTCATCGAAGGGACCGTCATCCGCCTCGACATCGACCGGCTGCCCAGTGGAGCAACCCCTAAGCCGGTCTGGCTGTGGTGGTCCGGCACTGATGCCGACCCCGCCGACGTCGACCGGCTCTGGCAGGCTTACCTGCGGCGCTTCGACATCGAGCACACCTTCCGCCTGTTCAAGCAGACCCTCGGCTGGACCTCGCCGAAGATCCGCACGCCCGAAGCGGCGGACCGCTGGACCTGGCTGATCCTCGCCGCATACACCCAGCTCAGGCTCGCCCGGCCACTGGCAGCTGACCTGCGCCGCCCCTGGGAGAAACCCGCACCCGTCGAACGCCTCACACCCGCCCGCGTCCGCCGGGACTTCCGGCACATCCGCCCGAAGACCGCCTGCCCAGCCGGTGCACCGAAACCCTCGCACCCCGGCCCCGGCAGGCCACCAGGCCGCAAGAACACCCGACCCACACCCCGCTACGACGTGCACACAGTCCGCAAACCCGACACCACGAAACCGAAAACGAAGAAGTCGACGACCCCTCGCCCACGCCGCACGGGTTAAAGATCAAGCTAGTGGAGGCGGGCACGGAGTGCGGTGAGCGTCGGGTGCGGGGGCTCGGGCGGCGGTTCGGGCGGTTGTGGGCCGCGTACGCCGTCAGCGCGTTCGGCACCTCACTCGGCTTTGGCGCGTTTCCGCTGATGGCGATCCTCGTACTGGACTCCGGGCCGGCCCAGATGGCGGCGCTGTCCGCGGCCGGGCGCGTGCTGGGGGCGGTGCTGGCGGTGCCGCTCGGTCCTTGGGCGGAACGGCGCCGCAAACGGCCGGTCATGGTCGGGACGGACCTGATCCGCCCGTCACCGGCGCCCGCACCGCGATCGCGGTCGCCGGAGTCCTTCTCCTGGCCACCCCGCTGCTGCTGCCACGCGGAAGGTGACTGTCCTGTGGCGCAAGGCAATGCGTGACCAGGGGTGCCGTTCACGCTCCCGCTGTGGGCCGCGCGGATCCTGCTGCTGCCCGCGCTGCCGTACGTGTGCGCCGATGCGCGGGCTTGAACGCCAAGAATGGCGCAACTCGGCCTTGCTGAAAGTTACCTGACGGTACGTCTGGTCCGGGCGTCGCAGGGTTGGCACGATCTGGTGATCACATGCCCTGCCTGCGACGCAAGGAGAGTACCGGCGCGATGGAGAACGCAAGGGTCCTGATATCCGGAGCCGGAATCGCCGGTACCGCGCTGGCCTACTGGCTCCGCGCCCACGGTTTCCGGCCGACCGTGGTGGAGCGGGCCCCTGCGATCCGCGACGGCGGCTACAAGGTCGACATCCGCGGAGCGGCCCTGGACGTGGTGACCCGGATGGGGCTGCGGGAGGAGATCCGCAAGCTGCGTACGGACGTACGGGGCGGCTCGATCGTCAACGCCGCCGGCAAACGCGTGGCGAGCATGGACGGGGACACCTTCGGCGGCCGGCGGCAGGAGGACGCCGAGATCCTGCGCGGCGACCTCAACCGCCTGCTCCACGAGTCGGCCGCGGGGGAGGTCGAGTACCTTTTCGACGACGCCGTCGCCGCCGTCGACAACGGCGAAGCGCACGCGAGGGTGACCTTCGAGAGCGGGCGCGTGGAGGACTACGACCTCGTCGTCGGCGCGGACGGGCTGCACTCCGCCACCCGCGCGATGGTGTTCGGCGACGAGGCGCGGTTCGTCCACGACCTCGGCCACTACGTCTGCGTCTTCGGCGTACCCAACCACCTCGGGCTCGACCGGTGGGAGCTCACCTACGTGGGCCCCGGCCGCACCGCGCTCACCTACAGCACGGCCCGGGACGACGGAGCCAAGGCCATGTTCCTCTTCGCCTCCGCGCCGCTGGAGTACGACCGGCGCGACCGGGCCCGCCAGCAGCGGCTGCTCGCCGAGGCCTACGCCGCCGAAGGCTGGGAGGTGCCCCGGCTGCTCGACGGCATGGACGGGGCCGCGGACTTCTACTTCGACTCGCTCAGCCAGGTCCGGATGGACCGTTGGTCCACCGGCCGGGTCGTGCTGCTCGGCGACGCCGCCTACTGCGCCTCGCCCGCGTCGGGGCAGGGCACCAGCCTCGCCCTGGTCGGCGCGTACGTCCTGGCCGGCGAGCTCGCGGAGGCAGGCGGACGGCACTGCGCCGCACTGGCCGCGTACGAGCGGGAGATGCGGCCGTTCGTCGAGCGGAACCAGAAGCTCGGGCCCGCCAACGTGAAGCGGATGGTGCTGCGCAGCGCCGGGCAGGTGCGGATGTCCATGGCGGTGCTGTCGCTGCTGGGCCGCCTGCCGGGCAGGGACCGGCTCATGGCCAAGGCCGTCGAGCCGATCCACCGGGCCGCCACCGCCATCACCCTCAAGCAGTACTGAAGCGGGTCACGGGGCATGAAGGCCAGGTCGGACGGGTGCGCGGAGGCGCTCGACGCCCGGCGCCGAGGCGGCCGGCCGGTCGAGGGCCCCGCATGACTTTGCTCGGTTTCGGAACGGCGCGGGGCTTTCGCACATCAGAAACAGGGGGTGTCCTGTCGGTCGGGGCGGATCACCCCCTGGGGATGTACAGCCGTTCTGCCCCCGGGGCAGTCATGACCGTTCGGAGCGAAGTCCGTGCACCAGTACCCGCAGCGCCCGCGGCCTGATGAGCAGCCGTCGTACCAGGAGTACCCGCCCGAGGAGCGGTACCAGGGCCCCCAGGACTTCCCCGGGTACCCGGGCCCGCCGCAGCGGCACCCGAACCGGCAGCCGTACGGCGAGCAGCCCGCCGCCCGGACCCCGGAGCCGGGGCGCTCCCGGCGCCGCACATGGATCGGCGCGACGGTGGCCCTCGTGCTCCTGCTCGGCGGCGGCGGGTTCGCCGCCTGGAAGCTCGACCGGTTCTCCGGCAACGGCAAGGACGTGAGCTTCGGGAAGAACACCTCACCCCCGGCCACGGGCACGACGGACGCGAACGCCCCCGCGACCGCCGCCACGCCCTCCGGCGACCCGGACGTGGCTCTGCCGACCGGTCCCAAGTCCGGCTTCAAGCAGACCGCCAAGCTCGACGACGGCACGGTCATCGCCAAGGCCCGCCTCGCCGGCGCGAAGTCCGGCTTCGAGGGCGACGTATGGGTGTGGGCCCCCAAGGAGTACGACGACCCGAAGTACGCCAGGAGCGGCTTCCCGGTCCTCATCGCGCTCCCCGGCGGCAACGGTTTCCCGGACAACTACTGGGCCGACCGGAGCCTCGGCCTCCAGAAGGCCATCAGCGAGGGCGCCAAGGCCGGCACCAGCCTGCCGTTCGTCGTGATCATGCCGGTGCTCAACCCCGACGCCAAGTACTACTACGACGGCTCCGACATCCCCGGCCAGGCCAGGATGGGCACGTGGATCGCCGAGGACGTCCCGGACTTCGTCAAGGCCAACTTCCGTACGTACAAGTCCCGTGACGGCTGGGCCTTCATGGGGTCCTCTTCCGGCGCCTTCGTCGGCATGAAGACCGTCCTGCAGTACCCGGACCGGTTCAAGGCCGTGATCGCCAGCGGCGGCGAGATCGTTCCGGACTCCCCGCTGTGGAAGGGCCACCAGGCGGAGATGGACGCGAACAATCCGGAGAAGCTCGCCCAGAAGCTGATCGACACCAAGGGCCCCGAGGTCTACATCAACTTCCAGATCGGCACCAAGGAGAGCGGTAAGGAGCGGATGACGAAGTTCCAGCAGCAGTACGGCAAGGGACCGGTCAAGATGACCATCCGCGACATCCAGAACGGTGAGCACAACGGCTGGCACTACGTCCGGGGCATGAAGGAAGGCTCTCTGGAGTGGGTCAGCAAGGTCCTGAAGGGGCCGAAGCCCGAAGCCGGCTGACCGGCCCGGCCGCTGCGTCCCGGCCGGCCGCGTGGCGCTCGCCACGTCACCCCCGTCCCAGGCAACCCATCCCGTCGTTCATACCTCTGTAAAGGGTGTAAGGGGGACCGATCGGTCCGACCCGCGCTCCTGGTGGGCGCCGGAGAAGGAACGGGACAACAACCGTGCAGCAAGACCAGCAAGGCGACGGCAGCCCTGTGACCGAGGGCGGCCGTCGCCCCCATCGCCTGCGCATGATTCTGATCAGCGGCGGCCTCGCGCTCACCCTGGCCGGGGGCGCAACCGCGGCGTACCGGTACGGCCTCTTCTCGGACGTAGGGGATCCGGTCGCCTTCGGCAAGACCCAGGAGAAGGCCGGCGCGGCCGCCGACGTGCCGCCCGAGGTGCAGATGCCGACCGGGCCGAAGGCCTCGTTCGTCCGCACCTCCCGGCTGCCGGACGGCACCCAGATCGGCCGCACCACCCTCACCGGCAAGAAGTCCGGTTTCACGGGTGACGTGTGGGTGTGGGTGCCCAAGGAGTACGACGACCCGAGGTACGCCAAGAGCGGCTTCCCGGTGCTGATCTCCCTGCCCGGCGGGCGCGGCTACCCCACCAATTACTGGGGTACGGGTCCCGGGCTCGGCCTCCAGGCGGCCGTGAGCGACGGGGTCAAGGCGGGCACCAGCCTGCCCTTCATCCTGATCATGCCGGTGCACAACGCCGACACCAAGCACCACTTCGACGCCTCGGACATCCCCGGCCGGCCCAAGATGGGCACCTGGATGGTCGAAGACATCCCGGATTTCACGAAGGCCAATTTCCGGACCTTCACCTCCCGCGACGGCTGGGCCTTCATGGGCTCCTCCGCAGGCGGATTCGGAGCCTTCAAGCACGTCCTCAAGCACCCCGACCGGTTCAAGGCGGCCATCGCGAGCGGGGTCGACATCGTCCCCGACTCCCCGCTGTGGCAGGGGAACCAGCAGGCCATGGACGCCGACAACCCGGAGAAGCTCGCCGCCAAGCTGATCGCGGCGGGCGGTCCGGACGTCTACATCAACTTCCAGATCGGCACCGCGGAGAGCGGCCGCGAGAAGGCCGAGAAGTTCATGAACGACTTCGGCAAGGGCCCCGTGCACACTTCGCTGCAGGTGATCCAGGATGGTGAGCACAACGGGAAGTCGTACGTGCGCGGTATGAGGGAGGGCTCCCTGGAGTGGATCAGCAAGGTGATGAAGGCACCGACACCCGATCCCGGCGTGCGATGAGCACGGTGGTGAAGGGGGCGTCGGCGGCCGCCGCGGCGGGGATCGTGGCGGTGTTCGCCGTCGCGTTCCTCAAGGTGCCCGGCGAGCGGCCGGTGCTCCCCTTCCCCACCGTCGGAGTACTCATGGCGGGCGGCGAGCACTGGTGCACGGCGAGCGTCGTCGACAGCCCCGAGGGCAACGTCGTCGCCACCGCCGCGCACTGCGTGGCCCCGGCGGGCGAGGACGGGCAGCCGGGCGAGCTGGCCCACGACGGCCTGGCCATCGGCGAGCTCTCCTTCGCCCCCGCCTTCTCCGGCGAGGGCGCCGGCACCCAGCCGCTGGGTGTGTGGAAGGTCAAGTCGATCCACGTGGACGACCGCTGGACGAAGTGGGGCGAGGACACCGCCGACTTCGCCTTCCTCACCATCGAGCGGGACGAGGACGGGCGCAGCGTCCAGGACGCGGTCGGCGGCGGCGCCGAGGCCCCGAAGCCCGAGTGGACCTCGGGGTACGAGCGGGACGTGACCGTCGTCGGCTACCCGGAGTCGGAGCGCAACCCGGAGAACAGGCCCGTCTCCTGCACCACCCAGACCCGCCACGACGAGGACGACCCCGACATGCTCTACATGAGCTGCGCCGGGTTCTGGACGGGGACCAGCGGCAGCCCCTGGATCGCCGACCGGGGCGGCCCGGACCGGGCGGGACGGCTGATCGGGGTGCTGAGCGGCGGGGACACGGATGTGGACTCCACGGCCGCGCTGTTCGACGAGCACGCGAAGGCCCTGTACGAGCGGGCCCGGCGGGGCTGAGCGCGCCAGCGCCGCCGCTGCCGCTACCTCCTGCGCTCGGTACTGACGATCACGCCCACCGCCACGACGACGATCGCACCGCCGACCATGATCGGCCAGGTCAGGGCCTCGTCGAGGATCAGCGTGCCGAGCGCCACGGCGACCACCGGATTGACGTACGCGTACGTGGACACGAGCGACAGCGGAGCGGCCTGCAGCAGCCACACGTACGCCGTGAAGCCGACGAGCGAGCCGACGACCGTCAGATAGGCCAGGGCCAGCCAGGAGGCGGTGGAGAACGCCGCCGGGTCCAGGCCGCGGTGCTCGCCGCGCAGCAGGCCGACGACCACGGCGGCGACCCCGCCCGCGAACATCTGGTAGGCGCTGCCCGTGAAGGGGTTGGCCGGCAGCTTCAGCCGCGGCGCCGAGAACGAGCCCAGCGACCACAGGACCGAAGCCGCCACGACCATCAGCACCCCCGACAGCCGCACCGCGCCGCTGAGCCCGGGACTGGTCAGCACCGCGAGCCCGGCGAGACCCACCAGAACCCCGGCCAGGGTGCGCGGCGGGGGCCGGTCCCCGGTGCTCGCCCGGAGCACCACCACCCACATCGGCACCGCCGCCACCAGCAGCGCGGCAAGGCCCGAGGGCACCGAGGTCTCGGCGAGGACCACGAGGCCGTTCCCGCCGAGAACCAGCAGCAGGCCGACCAGGGCCGCCGAGCCGAGCTGCGCGCGGGTGGCCCGCAGCGCGGCTGGACCGTACCGCCAGGCGACGACGGCGGCCAGCAGCAGGCCGGCGGTGATGAACCGGGCTCCGGCGGAGAGGAAGGGCGGCATGGTCTCGACGACGATCCGGATGCCGAGGTAGGTCGAGCCCCAGACCACGTAGACGAGGGCGAGCGCGGCCCAGACCGCGCCCGAGATCCCCCCGAGAGGGGTGGTGGCCGCCCCGGTGGCCCCGCCGTCGACCGAAGTTGAGGTGCTCATGCTCGGATCCTAGGGTCGTTGGCCCATGCATGCTTCCGGATTTCTCAGCCCTTGAGCAGGCCGTTCAGCTCGCCGTAGGGCAGGGAGTGGGCGAGCGCCCCGTAGGTGCCCTCCGAGATCAGCTCCTCGGCGGCGCGGCGCACCACGGCGTAAGCGGCTTCGGCCACCCAGGAGCCGAGGCTGACGCGGGAGACGCCGAGGGCGCCGAAGGCGGCGACGGTCGGGGCGTCCGGGCCGAGCAGGATGTTGAGGGGCGCGTCGATGCCCTTGGCCAGCTCGGCGA